>CALZFJ010000168.1 GCA_945645715.1 uncultured Prevotellaceae bacterium
ACAATATGCACGTGGGTAACCACTACACGCTCGTGGCCGATTCACCATATTTCTACCTGTCGCTCACGGCAATGATTCTGGGCACCCAGCTCTTCCTTGCCGGATTTGTGGGCGAGCTGGTGAGCCGCAATGCCGCCGGACGCAACGACTATGAGATAGAGGAGGAGATACTTTGATGCGCAAGGCTTTAGCTTACATACGGGTGGCGGTGGCAGCTCTCATGGCAGTGGCTGTGACATCGTGCAACAACAATGGTTGCCTTGAGAACCAGAGTGCCGTGCCACGCTGCGGATTCTATTCCTCATCGAGCAAGAAAACGGTGAGCCTGGATTCCATATCGGTGTATGCCGTGGGGGTGCCGGGCGACTCAATGCTCGTGAGGTGCGGAACCGTGTCGCAGCTATATATGCCGCTCAACATGAGCAGCGATGTAACCCGCTATGTGCTGCACTACGATGCACAGCTGCTCAGCGATGTGCGCCTCAACGACACCCTCACCATCAATTATGAGCGCGTGCCCTATTTCGTGTCGCACGAGTGTGGCGCGATGTACTACTTCGATGTGAAAGAATACTCATGCACCGACCACCTCATCGACTCGGTGAAGATTACCACTGAGCGTTTCACCAACCTCGATGTTGAGACAATTCAATTCTATATGCGCACACGCGAAGAATAACAACTGACTGATAGAATGACGACCGCAAGAAAACAATTGAAAATAAGAGCCATCTTTGCAGTGCTGATGCTTGCCGCCGTGGTGGCAATGTCGGCACAGCGTCGCGTCACTCCCGTGGAGCGCAACAACAACCGCACCCTCACCGCCGAGGAGCACAAACGCAAGGTTAAGGAGCTTCGCAGCAAGGGCATGATGATAATGGGCGACACCATTCTTCCCGACAGCGTGGCGCTTGAGACCGATTCGCTCAAGGCTAAGCGTATGCAATATCCTCTGCTCACCAGTGCCATCTTCGGTGTGAACATCTGGGACCCCGTGATGCGCATTATGGGGCAGAAATACGGCGGCATCGACTTTTCGGCTGAGCTGAGCTTGTGGAACCGCATCATTCCCACGCTGGAGCTCGGTGTGGGCTGGGCTAACGACACGCCCGATGATATGAACTATACCTACAAGGGAAAGCTCTCGCTATATGGCAAAATAGGTGCAAACTATAACTTCAAGTTCAACAATTCACCCGACTATTGCGCCCTGCTCGGACTTCGCGCAGGATACAGTACCTTTGGCTACGAAATCACCAATGTCCAAATCAAGAACGACTACTGGCAGCAGAATCCCGTGATTGATATCCCCAATCAGCACTCCCACGCCATGTGGGGCGAGCTTGTGCTGTCGATAAAGGTGAAGCTATATCGCAACATCTCGGCAGGCTGGGCGCTGAAATATCACTTCCTCTTCAACTGCAAGGACAATGTGAACTCGCAGCCGTGGTATATCCCCGGCTTCGGCACACGCAACAGCAAGCTCTCGGGCGGGCTCTCCATCTTCTACACCCTGCCTCTCGGCTCGCGCAACCACAAGCCCTCACCTGCCACCGAGCACATCGCTGCCCCCGGCTCCTCCATCGACCGCGCCGTCGATTCAGCCACCCAATAGTTGGCTTCCCATAGCAATATTAGCCAATTCGGCGGCATCTCAGCAGAGCACGCAAAAATAAATTTTTGGTGCTTTGCTTTCGATTTGCAGGAATTTTAGATAAATTCGGCGGCATCTCAGCAGAGCACGCAAAAATAAATTTTTGGTGCTTTGCTTTCGATTTGCGGGAATTTTTGCTAATTTTGCAGAAAAATTAAATTCTTCAATATAATGAAACACGTAGATCGCTTACTTGCCGAGAAATTACTTAGTATCAGTGCCATTCAACTTCAGCCGGATATCCCATTTGTGTGGTCGTCGGGGTGGAATTCTCCTATTTATACCGATAACCGCAAAACGCTCTCTTATCCCGATGTGCGCAACTTCATCAAGGTGGAGCTTTGCCGCATTGTGCTTGAGAACTTTAAGGACGTAGATGTGATTGCCGGTGTGGCTACGGGAGCTATCGCTCAGGGTGCTCTGGTGGCCGATTCGCTTGGTTTGCCTTACGTTTATGTGCGCTCAAGCCCTAAGGATCATGGCTTGGAGAATCTGATTGAGGGTAATCTCAAGGCCGGTCAGCGCGTAGTGGTGCTCGAAGACCTCGTATCGACCGGCGGCAGCAGCTTGAAGGCTTGTGAGGCTATCCGCAACGCTGGTGGTGTGGTTGCCGGAATGGCTGCCATCTTCACCTATGAGTTCCCTATCGCGGCTCGCAAATTCAAGGAGGCCGGTGTGGAGCTTCACACTATCAGTAACTACACTTCGATGCTTGAGGCTGCTCTTGAGATTAATTACATCAAGGAGAGCGACATCGACACTCTCAAGGAGTGGCGCAAGGACCCTGCAAACTGGGTGCCTGCAAGCAACGATCAGGCTGAATAAGCTTTGCGCTTGAGCTGTTTTACGATGATATTAACGCCCATACATTTAAGGTATTATGGATTCATATAAGAGTGATGTGGTGAAGATTGCTCACCCCATCTCAAAGGTTTATGCCAAGCTTTCTACGCCGTCGAGCTTCATGAATATCGCGAATATCGACCGCTTGCCCGACGATGTGAAGCAGCGCATAGGTGAGATAGAGTTTGGCGACGACAGCATTGCATTCAATGCCAATCCTATCGGTCGGGTGGTGCTTCAGGTGGTGGAGCGTGATGAGCCTTCGCGCATTGTGCTTGAGGCTGTGAAGCTTCCCATTCCGCTGAAAGTGGTTTTCAACCTCACCGATGCCGGTGATGATACCACAGAGGCTGTGGTGGATATTCAGGTGGAACTGAATATGTTTATCCGCCCGATGGTGCAGCAGCCGCTCACCGATGGCGCAAAGAAGTTTGGCGAGCTGCTTGCCATGCTTCCCTACGATGCAATGTAAGAAGCTGCCCCGGTGGCAGCGCAAAGTTAATACAGCATAAAAGAGACGGCGACTTTCCGTTCCCCCGGAAGTCGCCGCCTCTTTTGCTATATCAAGAAATATTATTTCTTTATTGATGTTGTATGATGAATCTTAGGGATAATTATTAGGGAGGACCGGTGGAGTATATAGGTGGTGTAAGGACACAAAAAAAGCTGTTTTCCTATCAGGAAAGCAGCTTCAAACCTTCTTTAATACTTGCTAAGAAATTAAGCCTTAACAGTGTCAGCAGCTACGCTGTCAGCAGCAACTGAATCAGCAGCAACTGAATCAACAGTCTCAACAGCTACAGTGTCAGCAGCTACAGTATCCTCAGCAGCAGCCTCAGTCTTTGCGCCACCGCAAGAGAACAATGATACACTAAATACAACAGCAAGTAATAAAACTAACTTTTTCATTTTCGTTTAATTTAAAATAATAAAACAATATTGTTATGCTTCAAAAACACTGCAAAGTTACAACAAAACTTTGATATGCAAACATTTTTTGAGAAAATTTTACTGCAAAAAATCACTTTTTTATTAAACCTTTTGTTAAACTACTGATAATCAACGATATAATTATATGTTAAAAAACATATTTTTCTGCATGTTTTGATTCGCTAACGTTGTTATTATTGAAAAAAGGCTTGAAAAGCGGGCATACTGATTGCATATTTATTTGTGGAGAGTGAGAATTAATGGCTTTTTTGCGGTTCAACCGAGTGAGAAGAGGACGGCAGCGTTGCGGTCGGTGATGGCTGCGGTTTCGTCTTCGCTCAGACCGAGATGCTGTGCCACGCATCGGCAGATGTGGGGAATGTTGCTGCTCTCGTTGCGCTTCCCGCGATTCGGCACGGGTGCAAGATAGGGCGAATCGGTTTCGAGCACTATGCGGTCGATGCCTATTTCGGGCAGAATTGCCGGGATAGCCGATTTCTTGAAGGTGACTATGCCATTGATGCCAAAGTAGAAGTCGCCTAATTGGCGGCAACGGCGCACGTCGTCGATGCTGCCGCAAAAGCTGTGCATCACTGTGGTGGGGAGCGTCTTGAAGCGGCTGAACACGCTCAGCACATCGTCGAGCCCCTCACGGCAATGAATGATAAGTGCCAGGTTGCGGTCGAGTGCCCACTGCACCTGTGTGGCAAGCACTTCCTGCTGCTCCAGGCGGTAGGTTGCGTCCCAATATAGGTCGATACCCACCTCGCCTATTGCTACAAAGGGATAGTCGTCGAGGTGGCTTTCAACGATTTCGAGCGACTGCCGCCAGTCGCAGTTCACCTCGGTGGGGTGTAAGCCCATTGCCATCGATGTGCAATGCTTGTAGCGATCGTGAAGGGCATACATCGGCGCGATAGTGGATAGGTCAACATTTGGCAGTACCAAGTGGCTCACGCCGGCATCGAGGGCACGCTGCATCACCGCATCGCGGTCGGCATCAAATTCTTCAAGATATATGTGGGTGTGGGTGTCGGTCATCGGTCGCGGTGCATGAGCATGTTGGCAAAGTCGCGGAAAGCCTGGCGTGCTTCCTCGGGGATATTGATGGAGTTGAGCACGCTGAGGGCGCGGTCGTTGTAGCGGTTCATAGCTTCTATTGCGAGTTCGCTGATTCCGAGGCGCGAATAGATAGCCGTCACTGCAGCCACTTTCTCTTTGCGGTCGGGGTTTTCGGCAGCGAGCCAGTGCATCAGTTCGTCGCGGTCGGCACCGGTGGCGCGGTTCATGGCGTTGATGAGCATGAACGTCTTTTTGTTGTTCATGATGTCACCTCCAATCTCCTTGCCGAAGGTGGCAGGATCGCCGTACACGTCGAGCCAGTCGTCCTGCAACTGGAATGCCACACCAAGATCCACACCATATTGATATATGCGCTCTGCATCGTCGGCAGAGGCGTCGGCCATGATTGCACCCATTTTGCAGGCACAGCCCAGAAGAACCGAGGTCTTGAGGCGAATCATTGCTATGTATTCATCTTCGGTCACGTCGTTTCGGCACTCAAAGTCCATGTCGTATTGCTGGCCGTCGTACACCTCCATAGCAGTGCGGTTGAAAAGCTCCATTGCAGTAGCAAGATGTGCGGCATCGGTGCGTGCCACGTGCTGACCCGCCATTGTGAGCATAGCGTCGCCCGAGAGGATAGCCACATTGTCGTTCCAGCGCACGTGCACGGTGGGTTTTACGCGGCGCACGACGTCTTTTTCCATCACGACGTCGTGGAGCAGGGTGAAGTTGAGGTAAAGTTCAATCCATACAGCTTGATTGAGTGCAAGC
>CALZFJ010000169.1 GCA_945645715.1 uncultured Prevotellaceae bacterium
TCGTCCTCAGCAGCCTTCAGTCGCTCGTCGATAGTCTTGTTGTTCTCTTTGAGGGCAGCCACTTGTGCTTTCACCTTTTCAGCCTCCTCCTTGTTGCCTTGCTTCATGAAGGCACCAATCTGCGCAGCCATCTTGTTGAGCTGTGCAGCCTGATTGTCGCGCAGCGTCTGAGCGGCGCGACGCTCAGTGTCGAGTTCCAGAATGTGGTTGATTGCCTCACGGCCGTCGAAGTGCTTCTTGGCAAGGCGTGCAATCACATCTTCGGGATTCTCCTTGATTAATGCTAATGTTAACATTCTATGTGTGGTTTTAATATGAATTTTCTACAAAAAAATTCTCTCAGGCAAGAGTCGCTTCGGTCGCACCATGGCGCGACCCTACAAGCCAATTCTCTCACCTCTTACCTCTTACCTCTCACCTCTCACCCCTTACCTCTTACCTCTTACCTCTCACCTCTTACCTCTCACCTATGCAAGCAGCTGCTTCACCTTGGCTGAGATAACGCCGCCCTCGGCTTTGCCGGCAAGCTGCTTCGAGGCAACGCCCATCACCTTGCCCATTTCCTTCATGCTGGTGGCACCCACCTGCTCTATGATAGCCTTCACGGCAGCCGTAAGCTCCTCGTCGGTGAGCTGCTTGGGCAGATACTCCTCAAGCACAGCCACCTCGGCAAGTTCGCTCTGTGCGAGGTCGTCGCGGTTCTGGCCGGTGTAGATGGCAGCACTCTCCTTGCGCTGCTTCACCATCTTGGCAATAATCTTTGTGGCAGTGGCATCAGTAAGCTCACCGCCGGCTCCCTCGGCAGTCTTTGCCTCAAGAAACTCCTTCTTCACGCCACGGAGGGCGAGGAGGCGAGCATGGTCGCGTGCAAGCATCGCCTTCTTTATATCTTCATTGATAGTGTCGAACAAACTCATAGTGTTTTCTATTTTTTATGGGATTAATAATCAAAAAATTCAGAACACAATCTTCAAGCCATCATTCTTCGGCTTCGAGCTGTCGGAAGTGATGATGGTGGGAATGGAAGTGGGCGTAGCGGCAGGCTTCTTGCCTATAAACTTGGTGTCGCGGTGAATGGTGGGATTCTTCTCAATCTCAAGAATCACATCATCGTCGTCGAACTCATCGGGCAGAAGCACCTTGTAGCGTGCACGGGCGCGGATTTGAGCCGTTTCGCTCACCTTGCGCGTGCCATAGATGTCGGCAAGACGCTCACGGGTGCCGGGGTCAGGCTCATCGATGATGCTGGTGGCGGCAGTCACCTTCTTGGGAGTCTTTGCTCCGGTGTGAGTGGGACCCTCGTTGCTCAGAGTCACATCAAATCCGGCAGCAAGGATAGTCACCTTGATGCGCTCGCCAAGCGACTCATCGAATGCCACACCCCAAATCACATCGACCTCGGGGGCGAAGTTGCTCATAAACTCCTGCATCTCGCGTATTTCCTCCATGCGGAACTCCTGCTTTGCCTCGCGCGAGAAGTAGATATTCACGAGAATGCGCTTCGAGCCATACACGTCGCGGTTCTTGAGCAGCGGCGAATTGAGGGCGTCCTCGATCGCCTTGGTCATGCGACGCTCGCCATCGCCGTAACCCGAACTGATCACCGCTACGCCGCCATCGCGCAGGGTGGTGTTCACATCGTTGAAGTCGAGATTGATACGTCCCTCGCTGGTGATAAGCTCCGAGATGCTCCGGGCGGCAATCGAGAGGGTATCGTCGGCCTTGCCGAAAGCATTGAGGAAGTTCAGCTCGCTGTATATCTCGGTGAGACGCTCATTATTGATAATCATGAGCGCATCTACGTATTTCTTCATTTCGTCGGCACCGTCGAGAGCCTTGAGAATCTTCTTCTCGCCCTCGAAGAAGAAAGGAATGGTGACAATGCCGATGGTGAGCATACCCTTCTCGCGGGCGATGCGTGCCACCACAGGCGCGGCACCGGTTCCCGTTCCGCCACCCATACCGGCGGTGATGAACACCATGCGAGTGTCATCGTCGAAGAGGGCAGCAATCTCGTTGGCGCTCTCCTCGGCAGCCTCACGCGCCACCTCGGGGCGGTTTCCGGCACCAAGACCCTTTGTGGTCTCCGGACCGATAAGCACCTTTGTGGGCACCGGCGAGCCATTCAGGGCTTGGCGGTCGGTGTTGCACACCACAAACGACACGCCCTTTATGTTCTGGCCATACATGTGATTGATGGCATTGTTGCCACCACCACCCACGCCAATCACCTTGATGATTGTGGGCATCTCATTAGCAGTGTTCACAAAGTTGGGGTTGCTGTTGATGTCGTTGTTGCTATCGTTATACATAATTCGTCAGTATTTAGCGGATTTTTCTTCTTCGTCACTGTAGCTGTCGTCGCTGTCGTCGCTATCGTCCTTGAAAATCGATGCGGTGCGGTCGCCCGCCGACTGCAGGCGGTCGCGCAATATCGAGAAAATCGACTTTTTTTTGGGAGCTTCAGGCTCCACGGGCTTCTTCTCCTCGCGCACCTCTACAGGAGGCTCCACAGGCTTCTCCTTGGGGATATAGACGCAATTATCGGTGTGGTCGATAAGCTCGGCGGCTGTCGCAAGCAGGGCTACCGACTGGATATACTCAAAATTCTCGGCATCGGGCGTGAGAATGTTCACATAGGGGCAGTGATGACCCTTAGCCACCTTCAGCTTCATGGTTTTCTCGATGAACGAGCTGAAGCCGTTGAGTCGCGAACCGCCACCGATGAGGGTTACGCCTGCGGCGAGGTCGTCAACGCTCATTCCGGCATAGTTGATCTGCTCAGCGATATTAGCACCGATTTCGCCCACGCGAGCCACCACATAGTTCGATACATCGGTCACCTTCACACCGTCGATCACCGGCTCATTGTTCATTTCAAGCTCCAAGGCGTTGCCCACGGTGATTTTCAGGTCTTCAGCCTTCGACTCGATGATGTTCATATTGGTGATGTCGAGAGTGATAAGGCGGCTGCCCATAGGGAGAGTGGCAATGTAGCGCAAGGCATCGTTCTTGAAGATTGACACCGTGGTGGTCTCGGCACCGAAATCCACGAGCATACAGCCAAGCTGACGCTCATCGTTGGTGAGAATCTTATCGGCAACGGCAAGCGGCGTAATCACGAAGCCTTTCACCTTCACCGTGTCGAATACGCGCTGCAGATTCATCTTCAGTGTGGTCTTAGCCACAATAAGGTTCATCTTGGCACGAATGCGGCCGCTGTAGGAGCCAATGGGGTTGCGCACCTCCTGGTTGCCTTCAAGTTCATAGCTGCAAGGCACCACATCGAGTATTTCGCCATCTACGCTCATAGCGCGGCAGCGCGATATGATATTGTTAATCACGTCCTCGCTGATAAGCTGGTTGGGGTCGAGGTCGAGCGTCAGCTCCACAGGCATATTGTGGAGCGAGCGGCCTGCCACACCCACATACACACCGGTGATACGACCCGGGCTGATGTGAGCCTCCAGCCGCTTGATGATGTCGATCATGTGCGACTTCGCCTCCTCCACATTCTGCACGAAGCCGCGGCGCACACAGTCGGTCGAAATGCGGTCGCTCTCAATGGCAATCACGCTCACGCTGCCATTTGAGCTTTTCTCGCCCACCGTTCCCACGATTTTTGAGCTGCAAATCTCAATCGTCACTATATATTGTTTACTCTCCATAAAAGCAGATATTATGATTTTTTCTTGTTATTCACTTTTGCTTTCGTGTCCTTGCCGTCGGCTTTGGCATTGGTACTCACCGTCTTTGCGGTGTCGGGGGCACCGGCCTCACGCAAGATGTCGTCCATCTCGATTGAAGCCATATCGGGAGCCTGGTCGTCCTCGTCGGGGTTATATTCAGGCTCGGTGAGCGGCTTCTTGTCGCGCAGTGTGCCCACCACCTGATAGTCCCACTTGAGATTGATTTCGCTATATGTCTCCCAGCCTTTCACGCTCAGCACTTCCTTGTAGAACTTCATGAGCTTGGCAAACTTCGACTTATATCCGTCGATAGAGCCAAGGTTCACAATGTGACCGCGAATCGACGGCACAAAGCACACATTGCACGAGTCGCGCACCACCCACATGGTCACAAGCTCATTGAGAGCCTCATCGTGTGCCACATAGTCGAGTACAGGGAGCAGCCGCGTGGGAGTCCACCGTCCGGTGAAGTGACCCTCAACCACCGGGACATCGACGTGAAACGACTTCACCGCCGACATCCGCTTGCCCTCGCGGTTCACATAGTAAGAGCGGTCGCCATCAAACACGCGCATCACCGGCACCAGCTGGCGAGCCTCAATCACAAAGTAGTCATTCTCATTGAGGTAGCACTCCACATCTTCCATAAACTCCGATGAGGCAATGTAACGCTCAATGAGGTCGGTGTCGATGTCGCCCACCGACATTCCCTCGGGGTTAAGATTAGCCTTGTTAAGCCCGGCGAGAATGCTTTGCTTGGTGACAAACTTGAGCTGCGACTCGTTGAGAATGTGGATTCGCACACCGCGGCACACACGGGTACGGGCATGCATGTCGGCCCACACCGTCGCAGCCGACGTGCCTGCCAACAGCAACACCACAAGCGTGTATTGCAGAATCTTTTTCAGCACAAGTTTCGCAGTCATAATCTGTTATCTACAAACATTTCTCACTTTTTGCGCACTTCTTCCACTATCTGTGGCAGATAGTTGCACACATCGCCGGCACCTGCCGTAAGCAAGACCTCAAATTTACGGTTTTTTATTTGATTTATCAAGTCGGTTTTGTCGCAAATCACTTTATTCGGGCATTTTATGTCGCGAAGAATGATTTCAGAGGTAACTCCGGGTATCGGAAGCTCGCGTGCAGGGTAGATATTGAGCAAAATCACCTCATCGGCAAGCGACAGTGCCTCGGCAAACTGCGGGGCGAAGTCGCGTGTGCGAGTGTAGAGGTGCGGCTGGAACACCACAGTGAGCTTGCGATGAGGATAGAGGTCCTTCACCGAGCGAATGCTCGCCTTCAGCTCGTCGGGGTGATGGGCATAGTCGTCGATAACCACAGTGCCATCGTCGCCCGGCTCCTTCAGCCAGAACTCAAAGCGGCGTTTTGCACCGAGAAACGAGCCGATAGCCTCGCGGAGCACCTCGCCGGGCACTCCCACCATGTGGCAAACCGCCATGGCAGCCACAGCGTTCTCTATGTTGATATCCACGGGCACACCGAGTTTCACATCGGCCACCACGCCATCGGGAGTAACGAAGTCAAACACTATCTCACCATTGCCC
>CALZFJ010000170.1 GCA_945645715.1 uncultured Prevotellaceae bacterium
GGTGTGTCGGGGCATGCAGCACGCAATGAGGGCGTGAATGCCATCTATAAGGCTCTGGAGGCTGTGGAGAGGCTACGCTCGGTACACTTTGAGCGAGAATCGGCGATGCTCGGACCGGTGAAAGTGTCGGTGACGCAAATCAATGCCGGCACACAGCACAATGTGGTGCCCGACCGCTGTGAGATTGTGGTAGATGTGCGCACCACCGATGCCTACAGCAATGTGGACACGCTCGATATCCTGCGCAAAGCAGTGGGAGAGTTGTGCGTGCTTACACCACGTTCCACGCGCCTTAATCCGTCGCATATCGAGCCGCAACACACCCTTGTGAGGCGCCTTGTGATGATGGGGAAGAAGCCGTCTGGCTCACCCACGCTCAGCGACCAGGCGCTGATGCCATTCCCCTCGCTGAAGCTCGGACCGGGCGACTCGGCACGCTCGCATACTGCCGATGAATATGTGAAGCTCGATGAAATCCGTGAGGCTATACATACCTACACCACGCTCCTCGATGGCTATCGGCTGTAACATCGGAGTGCTTTTTCGTGTAGTTGATTGAAAAATGAGGGCTATAAGCCCTTTTTTTCGCCACTTTTTTTGTACTTTTGTGGAAAATTCTAATATCCGAACGAGTAAATGGACGAATTGGCGACAAATGGCGCACTTGTAGTGAATCCGGTGCTGATATTCTTTATCGTGCTGGTAATAATCTTGCTTGCGCCCTTGTTGCTGAAAAAACTCAAGATTCCGCACATCGTAGGCATGATTGTGGCAGGCGTGGTGGTGGGTCCCTACGGCTTCAACCTCCTTGACCGCGACAGCAGTTTCGAGATTTTCGGGCAAGTGGGAGTGCTCTACCTTATGTTCCTTGCCGGACTTGAGATTGATATGTATCACCTGAAGAAGAATGTGCGCAAGGGGCTTGGATTCGGACTTCTCACTTTCTTTGTGCCTATGGTGGTGGGAGTGGTGGCAGCCGTGCTGCTGCTCGACTTGAATATAGTGACTGCATCGCTGCTTGCATCGATGTATGCCTCACACACACTTATAGCTTACCCCGTGATCACGCGCCTCGGCATCACCAAGAGTCCGGCTGTGCTGGTGTCGATTGTGGGCACGATTATTGCCATACTATGCTCGCTGCTTGTGCTTGCCATCACGGTGAGCATCACCCACAGCGGCGAATATTCACTGCTCGACTTCGGACAGCTATTGCTGCGCCTCGGCATCTACTGCGGCGTGGTGCTGTATAGCTATCCTCGCCTCACGCGATGGTTCTTCAAGAATTATAGCGACAAGGTCACCCAATTTGTGTATGTGCTCGCTATGGTGTTCCTCGCATCGTGGATGGCGCAGGTGATCGGGCTTGAGGCCGTGCTTGGAGCGTTCTTTGCCGGACTGGTGCTCAACCGCTACATACCAAATGTGTCGCCGCTGATGAGCCGCATAGAGTTTGTGGGCAATGCCCTGTTCATTCCCTACTTCCTGATAGGCGTGGGAATGATGATTAATGTGCGGGTGCTGTCGGACACACAGACGCTGCTTGTGGCTGCTCACATGCTTGTGGTGGCGATAGTGGGCAAGTGGCTTGCAGCATGGATTGCACAGAAGGTGTATGGCTTTGACCGCGACGACCGCACGGTGATGTTCGGACTGACTACCGCCCACACGGCAGTAGCCTTGGCGGTGGTGATGATTGGCTACAACATGATTATGCCCGATGGTAGCCGACTGCTCAATGAGCAGATACTCAATGGCACGGTGGTGATGATTCTCGTGACGTGTGCGCTTGCTCCTATTGTCACTTCGGGAGCTGCGGCGCGTGTGAAGATACGCATGATGGCTGAAGGTGGCGATGATAGCGACTATAGCAACCGCCGCAAGCCGATGCGCACCCTAATTCCGGTGAGCAACCCGGTGACGGCTGCAAGTCTGGTTGACCTTGCTCTGATGATGAAGCGAAAGACTACCGATGAGTCGATTTTCGCCCTGCATGTGCGCAACGATAATTCGCCCAACTCGATAGCGATAGGGCAGAATGCCCTGAAACTCGCCGGAGAGACGGCAGCTGCCGTGAACGTGCAGATGACCACCATTGAGCGGTACGACCTGAACACGGTGGCAGGAATTGTGAACACCGTGAATGAGCGCGACATCACCGATGTGGTGGTGGGTATGCACCAGAAGCTCACTGTGGTGGATAGCTATCTTGGCGGAAAGATTGAGCAGCTCATCAAGGAGCTTAATAAGATGGTGATAATCACGAGGTGTTATATTCCCATAAACACCATCACGCGCATTGTGGTGGTGGCACCGCCGAAAGCCGAGTTTGAGACCGGATTTGCCGGATGGGTGATTCGTGTGGCTAATCTGGCGCGACGCATCGGCTGCCGCATTATCTTCTTTGCGCACCCCGATACCATTCCTCTCATACGCGGGGTTATCTATCAGGAGAAGATAGAGGCTCGCACTGAGTATCGCAACTTCGATGATTGGGGCGACTTTGCGCTGATTGCCAACCGTGTGCTCGATGATGACCTCTTCATAGTGATCAGTGCCCGCCGCACGTCGCTTTCGTTTAACGGCGATATGGACTCGGTGCCGGGATTGCTGGCAAAATACTTCGGGCACAACAATCTGCTGATTATCTATCCTGAGCAGTTTGGCGAGACACCGCAGCTTGAGTCGTTCAGCGACCCGCTGACGAGCGACCTGAATGTGGCACCGAGTGGCGCCTTCTTGCACGTTAGGGCATGGCTGAAGTGGCTACGCCTGCAACGCAAGCATTTCTCCCTCCGCAGCAAGAAACAATGAATTATAAAAACACATGAGATATGCCAACTATATTTATAATTTTTGGATATAGATTCTATTTTTGGTCGAACGAACATAACCCTATACACGTTCATGTAGAAAAAGGAGACTGTGAAGCAAAATATCACATTAATCCATTGGAACTGGTAGAAAACTATGGGTTTAAATGTAATGAACTAAAAATGATAGAATCTATAATAGAAGAAAATACAGAGGTTATCATAAATCATTGGAATACATATTTCAGAGAAAAATAGAAATTATGAACAAAGAAAGTATTGCAAAAATATGGGTTACGGCAGATGCTGTGTGGATTAGGACTACTGACGGGAGAGAAGCCAGTGAACTCTTCAGCAACTATGTCCGATTGCAGAAAGCGACCGACGAGCAACGCGGTAACTATCGAGTGTCACATTTTGGAATTCACTGGCCGGAAATAGATGAGGATTTATCCTTTGACGGATTTTTCGCGAGATAGTTATTTGTAGCTGTCGGCGATGTTGTAGATGGCGGTGAATATGTCTTTGTCGGTGTCGGTGAGACTGATGTTGCGGCGCGTCATCACACGCTCGGCGATGGTGAAGAAGCGAGGCAGCGACACATCTACGTAGCCCGAAGTGGAGCCTTCGAGGAACGAAGCCACGAAGTTGCGCGGGAATCCGGCGCCATGAATATTCACACCTACGCCTATGACAGTGGCAGTATTGAACATGCAGTTGATACCGGCCTTGGAGTGGTCGCCCATGATAAGGCCGCAGAATTGCAAGCCGGTGCGCAGGAAGCGGTGAGCGGGATAGTTCCAGAGCTTGATTTCGGAGTAGTCGTTCTTGAGGTTGGAAGCTGTTGTTCCGCCGCCGAGGTTGCACCATTCGCCGATAACGGCGTTGCCGAGGAAACCGTCGTGAGCCTTGTTGCTGTAGCCAATCATTACCACATTATTAAGTTCTCCACCCACCTTGCAGTAGGGACCGAGAGTGGTGGCTCCGTAAATCTTGGTGCACATGTTCACTTGGCTGTGAGTGCAGGCGGCAAACGGGGCGCGGATACATGAACCTTCCATAATGGTGGCGTCGCGACCGATGTAGATGGGGCCGGCAGTGACGTTGAGCGTTACGCCCTCTACTGTGGCACCCTCTTCGATGAAGATGCGTGGCGAACCGTCGTCGAAGGTGGGGTTCCCGATCACGAGATTTGTGCTGCTGAGGGGCTGAGAGATGCGTCCGGCAGTGATTCGGCGGAAGTCGTCGAGCATCACTTCACCATTCATCATGAAAATGTCGTAGAGCCAGAATATTTTCTTTACCGAGCCGTGAAAAGCGGTGGTAGAGGCGTAGTTGCGCTTCTCAAAGTCGGCTTTTGAGCCGCGGAAAGCGAGCAGGGTATCGTCGGCAACGATGGCTTCGCCCCGATTGAGTGCAAGAGCAGCCACAGCAAGTTCCTTTGATGGGATTACGTGACCTGCCACGAAGAAGTTGTCGTCGTCGGGACTGAAGACGGTTGCATATTTCTTCTGGAGATAGGGTACTGTGAGAGGCGAAAGTGCGGCATCGGGCATAAGAGCCTGCCATTTCTCGAAAATAGTGTCGATACCGATGCGAATGTGAGAGATAGGTCGGGTGTAGGTGAGCGGGAGCAGATTGTCGCGCACATCGCCTGCATCAAAAACTACAACATTTTTCATAATGTGAATGTGATTTAGTCTTTTTAAGTGCGTAAATTTTGATTAGGCTGCAAATTTAAGCATAATATGCGAAAAATGAGTTTGTGGGTAGCTGTTTTTTCGTGAGTAAGATGGATAATTAGGCAAAATTGTGCTAATTTTGCGCTTGTAATGAAATGCTGATAAAAATATGGAATTTAAGGAACTTGATATAAAGGGCGTGTGGCTGATTGAGCCAAAACGCTTCGGCGATGCCCGCGGATATTTCTGCGAGACGTTCAAGCTGTCGGAGTTTGAGAGCCACATTGGTAAGGTGGGGTTTGTGCAGGACAATGAGTCGCTATCGACACGAGGTGTGCTACGCGGACTGCACTTTCAGCGCGGCGAGTGGAGCCAGGCAAAGCTTGTGAGAGTGTCGCAGGGCAGGGTGCTCGACGTGGCGGTGGATCTGCGAGGCGGCTCGCCCACCTATGGGCAGCATGTGGCGGTGGAGCTTAGCCGTGACAACGGGCGGCAGATGTTTATTCCGCGTGGTTTCGCGCATGGCTTTGTGGTGCTGAGCGATGAGGCACAGTTCCAGTATAAGGTGGATAATGTGTATGCACCGCAGAGTGAGGCTACGCTACGCTTTGACGACCCTGCGCTGGGCATCGACTGGCCTATAGCCAAGGAGGAGATGAAACTCTCGGAGAAGGACCTTCGCGGCATGGCATTTGCCGAGGTGGAGCCGTTTTG
>CALZFJ010000171.1 GCA_945645715.1 uncultured Prevotellaceae bacterium
ATCGAAAAGATCAACAAGCTCAAAGAGGACTGGAAAGCCAACAAATTCTCAGCCAACAAGGAAGCTAACGACAGCATCTACCAACTTGAGGCCAAGAAGATCCGTAACGACTCCACGCTCACACGTCCGGTTGTTATCATCAAGGCTACTCCTAACGCTTCATTCATGAGTCTCGTTACAGCTCTCGACGAAATGCAAATCAACAACATCAGCCGTTATCAGATCGACCGCATCAACACCGTTGACTCGGCTCTTATGATCGACTGCAAGGCTAAAGGTTTGAAATGATGATAGATTTAGTATTTTATGAACAATTAAAAAGCACATTTTAATTATGGCAAAAGACGTAGATCTAACATCAAAAGAGTGGTGCGACATTGTCTTTGAGGCAAAAAACAAAGACTTCGGTGCATACGTTATGCGTCAGAAGTCGGCTGCGCGTCACAATAAGTCGATGATTGTTGTAGTTATCTTCATCATAGTTGTTTTCATCTTGTCACAGGTGATTCAATCTGTTCGCCAGGCTTGGGAAGAAGCCCAGCCTAAGGACGAGATTGAGCAGATTGTGACAAGCATCGACAACGCCGTAGAAGAGGAGGAAGAGGAAGAAGTTCAGGAGCGCGTTGAGCAGCCTGAGCCAGAGGCTCTCCCTGAGGAAATCCTTAACACCGTTAAGGTTACCGAGCTTCTTATCGCTAAAGATGAGGAAGTAACTAAGGACGATGAGATTCAATCGCAAGATGAGTTGAAAGAGACTCAGACTGCATTCGGTCAGACTAACTTCGATCAAGGTACCGACGACCGTAACGTCGTTCGCGAGCACAAGAACGAAGTTATCGTTGAAGAGAAGAAACCCGAACCCGAGAAGGAAGAGGTATTCCGCGCTGTTGAGCAGATGCCGCGCTTCCCCGGTGGTGAGGCTGAACTTATGAAGTATCTGTCTTCTCACATCAACTATCCTACTATGGCTATGGAGAACAACGTTCAGGGCCGCGTTGTGGTTCAGTTCGTTGTTACCAAGACCGGTAAGATTGGTGAGGTGAAGGTGGTTCGCTCGGTTGACCGCGACCTCGACAAGGAGGCTGTACGCGTTTGTAAGACTCTTCCAGACTTCATTCCTGGTAAGATGAACGGTCAGGCAGTGAACGTTTGGTACACTCTCCCCGTTTCGTTCAAGCTCCAAGGCGTGAACTAATGAATCTTAGCTGTGTAGTTTCTTGCACAGGTCAAGATATGATAATTGGGCCGTTACTAACCACAGTAACGGCTCTTTTTTCACTTTATATCGTTAAGAAATTTTAATTGCAGCAACTTTGTGCTATTATTTACTCCATTTTTTATAACTTTACGCTGAAAAGTTGAATCCTTTTTTGATTTCTATCTTCAGGGTTAAACTTACATCACATTTTGTAGTCTAAAAATTACAAAGCAACATAATGGAAGAAATTACAGAAAACCAAGCAATAGAACCCAAAGACTCAAAACCGGCCGCATCAGCTACCGACGCTCCTGCTGCGATGAAAAAGATTTTCGGAGTATTCATGCTCCTGATTTATTTCGGCATGGGTGGACTCACTTATTGCGGCTATTTCGACATTCTCTTTGGTCAGTGGCATTGGATGAAGTGGTGCCTCGGTTCTCTTTTCACCATCTATGGTGTGTGGAGGGCTTTCCGCTACTTCTCCGGTAAAAATTAATCACACTTATAGATTAAATCACACGCGTTATGAAACACTCAAGACTCTTTTTCCCGGCATTTATTGTAGCCGCATCAGCAATGATGATGCTTTCGTGCGACCGTCACAAGCCCACCGACTCCAGCACATCGGGCATCACCACGCTCATCTGCGACGCTACAATCAAGAACGTTATCAGCCAAGAGGTCGATGTGTTTGAGTTTACCTACCCCAAGGCAAGCATCATGACGTGGTACACCGACGAACACTCGGCTATCGACTCACTCGTCACCATGAAGTCAAGCCTAATCATCACCGCACGCCAGCTCACCGATAAGCAGAAAGAGTATCTAAAGTCGCAGAACCGTAACGTCCGCACTCAGCAGATTGCAGTGGATGCCATCGCTATCATCGTCAACCCCGCCAACAATATCGACGAGCTGTCGATAGGCGAGCTTCGTGAGATAATGACGGGAAAAGCCCAGCGCTGGGACGACGTTTTCCCTTCTAAGCTCGGTAAAATACAGGTGGTATTCGACCACGCCGGGTCAAGCACCGTGAAATACGTCACCGACTCACTGCTGCGCGGTGAGAAATTCACAAGCGAGGTCTATGCCTGCGAAAACAGCGAGGAAGTTTTCCGCGAGGTTGAGAAGCGCAAGAATGCAATCGGCGTAATCGGCGTCAGCTGGATTACAGCCGACCTTGAGAACGCTGATACCGACAACCGCACAATGCAGCAGAAAGTTGCCGACCTACAGAAGAACGACACCAGCGCAATCGACTTCACAAGCCGCATCAAGGTGCTCAAAATCCGTCGCGACAACTGCCCCACAGCCTATAAGCCTTACCAGCTCTATATCTATGAGGGCAACTATCCGCTGTATCGTAGCATCTACGTCACCACCACCGCACCTAATGGCAGCCTGGCTCACGGATTCTACTCCTTCCTCACAGGCTTCATCGGCCAGAAGATCATTCTTGGCACCGGTGTGATGCCCGCTGTGGTTCACCCTCGAATGGTAAGCCTCGAATAGACCAACAATCAACTTGAACTTAACGACAATACAAATCAATAATAAATACTATTACAGAAATGAAATCGAAGATTTTATTATCACTGCTTTTAAGCGGTTCCATCACTTGCTTTGCGCAAGGTTACAAAGATGGTATTGAGTATTACAAAGTATCTGAGTACGACAATGCAAAGGAGTTGCTTGAGCGCAATCTGAACGATGCCTCAACCAACAAGTCGGAGGCATTCTACTACCTCGGTTGTGTAGCTCTCGAAAACGGCAACACTGCTGCTGCAAAGGATTATTTCCAGAAGGGTCAGAGCGCAGGTAGCTGCCAGCTCAACCTTGTGGGTCTTGGTCAGATTGAGCTCAAGGCCGGCAACAAGAAGGCTGCTGAGGAGAACTTCTCTCTCGCCATCAAGAATTCACCCAAGAAGGACGCTAAAATCCTCGTGGCTATCGCACGCGCCTACTATGAGGTCGATGGTGTAAAATATGCCAAGGAAATTGCCGACTACATCAAGAAAGCTCGCAAGAACAACAAAGTAGAAGCCGACACCCCAATTCTCGAAGGTGATATGGCTGCCGCTGAAGACAAGACCGGCGATGCACAGGGTATGTACGACGAGGCTATCAGCTACGACCCCACTAAGTCGGAGCCTTATGTGAAGTATGCACGCGCTCTCTTCAAGGTCAGCCCGCAGCAGGCTATCTCTCGCCTTCAGGATCTTCTCCAGCAGAATCCCACCTCTGCACTTGCTCAGCGCGAACTCGCCGAGAAGTATTATGAGAACGACCAGTGGACAAAGGCTGCCGAACAGTATGGTGAGTATATCAAGAACCCCAACCACTTCAAGCAGGACGAAGTGCGCTACGCAAGCCTCCTCTTCTATGGCAAGAAGTATCAGGAGTCGCTCGACCTTGCTCGCCAGATCGAGGCTTCACTCCCCGCTACCGACAAGAACGTGTTCTACATGAAGCGTCTTCAGCTCTACAACCTCGTGGCTATGGAAGACTGGGCCGGTGCCGATGAGGCTGCAAAGGCTCTCTTCGCAATGAATGTTCCCGCAGGTGCTAAATATGAGGTTAAGGACTACACCGACTATGCCGACGCTCTCAAGAAGCTCGGTCGCACTCAGGAGGCTCTCGCTCTCCGCGTCAAGGCTTATGAGGCTAACCCCGACAAGCTCGACCTTCTCAAAGACCTTAGCGACGGCTACAGCGATGCCGAGGACTATGTAAACTCTGCTAAATACTACCAGATGTTTGTCGATAAGGGTGATTATAAGACCAACGACTTATTCGTACTCTCGAAGAAGTACTTCTACGTTGCAGCCTACGACTCAGTGCCCGAAAGCAAGGCTGTGGCAGTAGCAAACGCACTCAAGTATGTCGATATGGTTAATGAGAAAATGGCCGACAACGTCCGCATGCAGATTCTCGTTAATCTCCACAAGGCTAAAGTGCTCCAAGTATCTGAAGTTGACAAGAAGGAAGGTAAGGCCGTTGATACCTACAAGAAGGTGCTTGAGCTTCTCGACCAGGATCCAGCCAACCTCGCCGACCGCAAGGATGACTATATCCTCGCCTACAACTATCTCGCAAACTACTACTTTGCAACAGGCGACAAGGAGACTATGAAGGGCTACTACATCAAGTGGCTTGAAGCAGATCCGGGCAACGACGCTCTCCGCAAATATGTTGAGGGTCTTTCTAAGTAAAGAATAACCACATTCCAAGCCTACTATGAGTAAATTCACAAGCTCATAGTAGGCTTTCTTAATTTTTTGTTATCATCAAACTGTAAATTGTCTCGAGAAATAAAAAAATGTCGCCTATGTGGCGGCTAACAAATATATAACTACTTTTTATGCGTATTTTTTATTCTTTAATCCTATGCACAGCCATGTGCATGTCGGTATATTCTCAAAACAAACTCTCACCCTACTCTATCCATTATCTGGAGAATTATAAGAATCTCAAAATCACAGAGCAAGCCGATCGCAGCAACCGTAACAACACCATTCGCACAGTCGATGTTGCCGGAAAACCCACCGTGCTCGCATTCGTCACTGTCGATAGCAAAGCCATGCCCGACTTCGACCGCTTCGATGCCGAAGTTCTCTCGCATCACAGCAATATAGTCATGGTAAGAATCCCTATCGACAATATCCGCACACTCGCTGCTGAGGCTTCCGTGAAACGAATCTCAATTGAGCGGCCATTAAAGCTCAAGAACAACCTCACCCGCGAAAAATCGCTCGTCGATCAAGTCCACTCCACTCTCGATGCCGCCGACAACGCTTTCAAGGGCAAGAACGTGGTGGTTGGTATCATCGACACCGGTATCGACTACAACCACATCACTTTCAAGGATGCCGATGGCAATTCTCGTGTGAAACGTGTCATCAACGGCACCAAGAAAATCTCAGCTACAAGCCAAATTGCATCTCTCACCACCGACCTATCCTCTGAAGACCACGGCACTCACGTTGCAGCCATCGCT
>CALZFJ010000172.1 GCA_945645715.1 uncultured Prevotellaceae bacterium
GCAGCCGATGTGGCTCGCAGTGGTGCCTTTGCTGCCGCTATGGACGTAGATGCTGCCGGGCTGCCTTTCCTCCGCAACAGTAATCCGCCTGCCGGAAGCAAGACGGTGGAGGAGCTGCGCGAAATCATCAAGGAGATAGGCAAGCCGTTTGTAGTTAAGGGCATTATGACGGTGCAGGGTGCAGAGAAGGCTATTGAGGCAGGAGCACAGGCTATTGTGGTGTCGAACCACGGCGGCCGTGTGCTCGATGAGTGCCCTGCCACTGCCGAGGTGCTTGAGGAGATTGCCCAAGCGGTCAGCGGGCGTTGCAAGGTGCTCGTGGATGGCGGTATTCGCTCGGGTGTCGATGTGTTTAAGGCTCTTGCGCTTGGTGCCGACGGTGTGCTCATCTGCCGTCCCATGGTGGTGGCTGCCTTCGGTGGTGCCGAGGAGGGTGTGAAGTGCTACATCAACCGCCTTGCGTGCGAACTTGAGGACACCATGCGCATGTGTGGTGCCCCCGATATTGCCCACATCACCCGCGCTATGGTGCGCTACTCGCCGCTTTGATTCGTGGCAGCATATATCTCTCTCGACGAAAAAAAAGCGGATTCCTCAGTGTGTGCTTTGGTAGGCACGATATCAGAGGAATCCGTTTTTTGGTTATCTATCGCCGACGCTATGCCACTACTTACGCCGGGCACAGCAGCTCAGTGTGGGTGAGCCATGCGCGTCAGGCGTTGGCTTTTTCCTTCATTGCAGCCATGATTTTCGCTTCGAGTTCTTCGGCAAGTTCGGGATTGTCGGCAATCATGCGCTTTGCAGCGTCGCGACCCTGTCCGAGCTTGGTGTCGGCATAGGAGAACCATGCGCCGCTCTTGCGGATAATGCCATACAGCACGCCAAGGTCAACGATTTCGCCCACCTTCGAGATGCCTTCGCCGAAGAGAATCTCAAATTCGGTCTTGCGGAATGGAGGCGCAACCTTGTTTTTCACCACTTTCACGCGGGTCATATTACCGAGAATATCCTCACCGTCCTTTATCTGTCCGAGGCGGCGAATGTCGATACGCACCGATGCGTAGAACTTCAGCGCATTACCTCCGGTGGTGGTTTCGGGCGAGCCGAACATCACGCCGAGCTTGTCGCGCAGCTGGTTGATGAAGATGCAGGTGGTGTTGGTCTTCGATATGGTTGCAGTGAGCTTACGCAGAGCCTGCGACATGAGTCGCGCTTGGAGTCCCATCTTGCTTTCGCCCATATCGCCCTCAATTTCAGCCTTTGGGGTGAGTGCAGCCACCGAGTCGATCACGATGATGTCGATAGCCGAAGAGCGGATAAGCTGGTCGGCGATTTCGAGAGCCTGCTCGCCGTTGTCGGGCTGTGAAATCCAGAGGTTGTTCACATCGACGCCAAGTTTCTCGGCATAGAAGCGGTCGAAGGCGTGCTCGGCATCGATGATGGCAGCGATTCCGCCAAGTTTCTGAGCCTCGGCAATGGCATGGATAGCCAGAGTGGTCTTACCAGATGATTCGGGACCATAAATCTCGATGATACGTCCGCGAGGATAGCCACCCACGCCCAGGGCGAAGTCGAGTCCGATAGAGCCTGTGGGAATCACGTCGATGTCTTCCACATTGTCGTCGCCGAGCTTCATAATAGAGCCGCGGCCGTATGCCTTATCGATTTTATCCATAGCCACTTGAAGGGCTTTAAGCTTTTCAGCCGAAACGGGGGCGGGTCCCTTCTTCTGGGAAGCCTCGGCAGCCGCTTTTGCACCCTTCTTGGAGGTTTTCTCCTCAGTGGGCTGAGTGATACCCTCGTCGTTGAAAATAGTGTTCTCTTCCATAATTATGTTGTTTTTTATTGTTTTTAATGTTATCTAACCCCTTATTCAGCCTCAAGTCTCTCTTACCTCTTACCTTTACCAGCCTCTTACCTTTACCAGCCCCTTACCTCTTACCTCTTACCTTTTACCCCTTCAAAGCAAGAATCTGGTTGGCACTGTCCTTAGTCTGCACCTTGGTGATGATGTCGGCGATGATGCCGTTCTCATCGATAATGAAAGTGGTGCGCACGGTGCCCATATATTCGCGGCCAGCCATTTTCTTCTTCTGCCACACTCCGAAAGCCTCGTTAAGAGTCAGCTCGGTGTCGGCGATAAGCGGGAATTTCAGTGCAAACTTGTCGGCAAACTTGCGGTGAGACTCTTGGGAGTCTTTGCTCACGCCCACCACGGCAAATCCCGCCTCGGTGAGACGGTCGAGTCCGTCATTGAGGCTACAAGCCTCGGCAGTGCAACCCGGAGTGTTATCCTTGGGGTAGAAATAGAGCACAAGTTTGCGGCCGGCAAAGTCGCTTGCGCGGAGCACAGTGCCATCGGCAGTAGTGCCAAGAATTTCGGGAATTTTGTCTCCAATTTTCATATCAATCGGTGTTATTTGTAATTTCTGATGCAAAGTTACGTCGGCGATGGGTAATTGTTTTTCCCATCATCGTTAAATAGGGTTATTTTGCTGCCAAATCGCGCCCTTCAAAGGCATTTAGAGCAATTTTCCACTCATCGGCGATGGGAGCAGCGCAGCCACGGGCAATGTCGAAGCCCACCATGATGGTGGCGCAAAGGCACTTCACCTCGTGTGTATCGGCATTCACGATAGCCTGAATCATGCGGAAGCTCTTGTCGCCCACGTGATCCACCTGAGTGCGCACCTCGATGCGCTCGCTGAAATACACCGGAGCGAGGAAGTCGCAGTTGATATTTGCCACCACAATGTCGGCTTTCTTCCAGTCGATGACCTCGCCACGCACGGCATTGAAATAATTAGCCTTGCCAAGGTCGAAGAAAGGGAAATACACCGAGTTGTTCACGTGCCCCAGCGTGTCGATGTCGTTGAAGCGGATTTGCAGAGGCAAAGAGTGGCGGAAAGGGTGAGTCGGCGCATTAGCCGAGCGTATAGATTTCTTATCGTTGTTCATAAAAAGTAGAAAAAAGTAGTCATAAAGTGCGCCCGATTGCGAGCGGATTTCACATTTCACAAAGTTAGTAAAAATCTGCACAACACGAAAGCCGCACCCCAAATTTTTTATTTAAGCAATCCTAAATAATCACTAATTTTGGTGCATTTGCTGTGATTGAAGGAGTAAAAATCACTCCCAGTATGCAGCTATACCGTAGAGAGGCACATTGGTCATCCACTCTTGTTCGATGTAATCAAGCATGGAGGCTCGCAGGCATTTCACTTCAGGATTATCGGAATGAAAAGCCTTGAGTGATTTTGAGCGGAGATTTTCTTCTGATTTTACCTCAATGGCAGCAATCAGTGTATCGTGTTGCACCACAAAATCTACCTCTTGTGTACTATTTTCCTTACTATAATAATACACTCCCATGTTGCTGATTGCGTGTAGCTGTGTGCACACGTAGTTTTCAGTGAATTGTCCCTTGCTCTCTTTCATCTCATTGGGAACGAGCATAAGTGCAGGAGGGGTGTCGCTCATAGCTCCAAGGAGTCCGCAGTCGAGCATGAAGAGTTTGAATGAAGCGAAGTCAGCATAGCACTTCAGAGGCATAGCCGGTGTTCTCACACGTTCCACCATGTGCACCAATCCGGCATCAAGAAGCCATTGCAAGGCAACCTCATAGTCCTTTGCCCGTGCCCCACTGCGCACCACACCATAAATGAACTTCCGGTTTTCTTTAGCAAGCTGTGCCGGAATGGACTTCCACACCTGGTTGATTCTGACAGCCTCGTTGGCTGGAGCGTGCTTTGAAATGTCTTTATCGTAGGCAAGAAGGATTTCCTTTTGCACCTCGCGCACTTTGACTGCATCGTTGGTAGCGATAAACGTCTTCACAGCTTCAGGCATTCCACCCACAAAGTAGTATTCACGAAGAATCTGAGTGTAGAGCGATGAAAGGCTTGCTATCACGTCCCATTGCTTTTGTCTTAGCAAGTCAACCATTTTGTCGCGGCCCTTTGCCAGGAGAAATTCAGAGAAAGTCATAGGGTGCATCTCTATGGTGTTCACTTTTCCCACTGGATATGACTCCCCTTGGTGCAGTGTGATGCCCAAAAGCGAACCTGCTACTGCCACATGGTATTGTGGCGCATTCTCGCAGAAGTATTTTAGAGCATTTAGCCCACGATGCAGCTCTTGTATTTCATCGAGAATGATTAGCGTTTCCCCGGGAATGATGCTTTCGCCTGTTATTGAACCGATAGCAAGCAGTATGCGGTCAATGTCGTAGTCGGCTTTGAATAAATCTTTTACGAGTGCATTACTGTCGCAATTTATGTAGGCAGTGTTTTTGTAATATCTGCGGCCAAATTCTTTGAGAATGAAGGTCTTACCCACTTGGCGTGCACCAAGCAGAATTAGCGGCTTTCGGTCGCTTCTATTCTTCCATTTTACAAGGTCGTTGATAATTTCTCTTTTCATAAAAACGGGTGTTGCTTTGTTGGTTGCAAAATTATGTAATAATCAGTATATTAGCAAATATTTTTACACTTTTATGAGGGAACTTTCGGCAGAATGGCACACTTTTATGAGGGAAGTTTGGGTGGAATGGCACACTTTTATGAGGGAACTTTGGGCGAGGACGACCTTAAACTTAAAAAGGTTGTTACTTTTTGGAGAGTTAGTGAAAATGGATTTTCCGCGGGTTTGGCACCCTTTCGGTGGGCAAACCCGCGGTTCTTGCAGAGCACTTCGAGGGCTTTGCCTCTCGGAGTGGTGATAACTCACATTCAGATGAAGAGCATGATTGAAATCATTGCCATGATAAGTAGCACGCAGTTGAGTGCAGAGAGATCGGTCTTGTTCATAATCGGTAGTGTTTAAATTTTAAGTAAAGATTTTTGTCATTTTTATCCATTTCGGGAGCTTAGGGCGCAGGCGTTGGCTCAATGGCTTTTCACGCTGCCGATGCCACGCTGCAACTCCCTTGGGGGTGAGAGGCTTCTTGTTTCCTTTCACGATGCAAAGTTATGCCGTATATGGGCAAGAAAATTACACATATAATTAAATTAATATTAAATTCATGATTTTTCGGGCAAAGTTTTGCATAATTGAGAGTGATGTATTAACTTTGCACACGCAAAAGCGAAATACCATGGTGCGGTAGTTCAGCTGGTTAGAATACATGCCTGTCACGCATGGG
>CALZFJ010000173.1 GCA_945645715.1 uncultured Prevotellaceae bacterium
TCTCCAGGGTTGAGAAGCGTCGACGGGAATTGCGGCTGGTTGGGGCTGTCGGGGAACTTCTGTGTCTCAAGTGCAATTGCTTCGCGATATTTGAATGTGTCGCCGCACTTGCCAATGCCGTTGCCGTCGAAGAAGTTGCCACTATAGAATTGCAATCCGGGCTGGTTGGTATAAACTTCCATCACGCGGCCCGAGGTTGGCTCATACACGGTTGCGGCAAGCTCCACATCGTCGGCAGTAGAGCGGCGCAGCACCCAGTTGTGGTCGTAGCCGTTGCCGCAGCGCAGCTGCTCGTTGTCGTCGTTCACGCGGTCGCCGATGGCGGTAGGACTGTTGAAGTCGAAAGGAGTACCAGCCACAGGCATAAGCTCGCCGGTGGGAATGAGCACGCTATCCACAGGGGTGATATAGTCGGCATTGATAGTGAGCAGGTGGTCGTTGATGGTACCGGCGCACTCGCCCTTGAGGTTGAAGAAGCCGTGGTGTGAAAGATTCACCACAGTAGGCTTGTCGGTAGTAGCGCGGTAGGTAATCTTAAATTCGTTGTCGGGGGTGAGGGCGTAGGTCATTGTCACCTTGAGGTTGCCCGGATAGCCTTCGGCACCGTCGGGAGAGAGTATAGAGAGCTGAATCATGTCGGTACCCACTGAATCCACGTCCCACACCACTTGGTCAAGACCTTTGAGGCCGCCATGCAGGCTTTGTCCATTGTTGTTGAGAGGCACATGATAGGTGATGCTGTCGATTGTAAATTCACCCTTAGCAATGCGGTTGGCATAGCGGCCTACCACGCAGCCAATGAAGCGTTCGCTCTGGAAATCCACATATTCCTTCAGCGTGTTGTGTCCCAGCACCACATCGCCCATAATACCGTTCTTGTCGGGAGTCCAGAGCGATACCACATGCCCGCCGAAGTTGGTCACCTGCATGATCATTCCGGTTTCCGACTTCAGGGTGTAGAGGGCAACTTGCTTGCCGTCGATAGTCGATTCAAAATTACGGGCATCTACAAGTTTCACATTGTCGGCAGCTCCACATGCCGTGAGGGCAGCCATTGCTATTGCAGCAAATCCATAAAATAATTGTTTCATTACCGTAAAATATTAGTTTTTATGTTAAGTTTATTTGTTTATTAAGTTGGTTCATCGCTTGTTTTAGTGCCGGCGGTGCCATGCGAGTCGGCGTCTTTTGCAAGCCACTCGGTGGGAGTTACGCCAAATTCCTTCTTGAAAGCCTTAGAGAAATAGTTAGGCTCGGAAAAGCCGGTGCGGTAGCTCGTTTCCGACACGTTGAAGCCATCTTTGAGCAGCGAGCAGGCGCGTGAGAGGCGTCGTTTGCGCACGTAGTCGCCGGTGGAGATGTTGAGGAGGCTCTTCATCTTCATGTGGAGCAGGCTTCGGCTCACAGCCATTCGGGCGGTGATGTCGGCTACCGAGAATTTCTCATTGTCCATGTTGCTGTCGATGACCTCATTGATTTTGCTGATGAAGTCGCGGTCGATATCGGTGAGCTGCACTTCGGTGTCTTCTACCTTGTCGGTGGTCTTTGCCTGCACCATACGCTCGCGCAGCTGCACGCGGTCGCGCATGATGTTGTTCACCTGTAGCTCCAGAATCTGAGGGTCGAAAGGCTTCTGCACATAGGCATCGGCACCGCTTTCATAGCCCTCCATCACGTCCTTGGCATCGTTCTTGGCGGTGAGCAGAATCACGGGAATGTGCGATGTGCTGATGTCCTGCTTCAGTCGCCGGCAAAGCTCGGTGCCTTCCATTTCGGGCATCATCACATCGGTAATCACCAGATCTACCGGGTTCGACAAGGCATAGTCGAGAGCACTACGCCCGTTGTCGGCGGTGTGAATGTTGTAGCGCGGTGAGAATATGGTGGCAAGGAAGCTAAGCAGCTCCTCGTTATCCTCCACGAGCAGCACGCAAGGCTTCGACTGAATCTCCTTTGGCTCTACGCCGTTTGCCTCCTTTGCCTTGACGAGATGAGGAATTGAAAACTCATATTGCTTGAGCTGCACCACGCTCTTTTCGGGGCTGATGTGGAGCGAAGAGTCGAATGCGTTCTCATCGACACGCAAATCAACGATGAATGTGCTGCCTTTGCCGATTTCCGACTCCACCCTCACCGTGCCACCGTGAATCTCGGTGAGCTTCTTCACCAAGGCAAGCCCCAGTCCCCAGCCCTTGTGGTTCTTGGTGTGGCCGCGTTTCGTCTGGTAGTAGGGTGAGAAGATGTTCTGCAGCTCCTCGCGTGCAATACCGATGCCTGTGTCCTTTATCTCGATGTGGAGCAGGGTGTGGCCGTCGGGCTCGCCGGTTATGGCAGCTGTCACTTTCACCGCACCGCCCTCAGAGGTGTATTTGAGTGCGTTGGTGAGCAGGTTGTTTACGATGCGTTCCACATAGCTTGGCGAGAACCACACTTCCTCGCCATTGTTTTCACACCACGAGGTGAGAGTGATGTTTTTTTCGTGCGCTCCCTCGCTGAAGAGGTGGGTAAGGCTTTCGATGAACTCCAGCGGATTGCCATATTGCAGATAGAAGCGGAACGTACCCGTCTCCACCTTGTTGAAGGTTACCAGCTCATCTACCAGTTTAAGTATCTTTTCGGAGTTTTTCAGGGCAGTGTCGAGCATATCGGCATCGTCCTTGGGAATGGTCTCCCGGTGCGACTGCACGCGCTTCAGCGGCGAGATAATAAGCGACAGAGGAGTCTTCAGCTCATGCGACACCGAGGTGAAGAAGTCGAGCTTAATCTTGTTCACTTCCTCGATTTTCTCCTTCTCCATATTGGCGAGTCGCACCTCGTTGCGCTCGCGCATGCGGGTGTTTGATATGCGGATAAAGTAGTAGATAGCCACCACCACAAGCAGCACATAGAGGCAATAAGCCCAGATAGTCTTGTAGAATGGAGGGTGCACCACTATCTCGATTTCCTTAACCGGGACCTCGTCCCAGCCCACATTGCTCACATTGGCACGCACTTGCAGTGTGTAGGTGCCGGCAGGGAGGTTGGAGCCTACCCACTTCCGCTCGGGGCTTGGGGCACTCCAGTTATTGTTGCTGCTGCCGAGCAGGCGCGTCTGGTAGTAGATGGAGCTGGCATTGCCCGGAACGATAGCCGCATACTTGATGCTGAACGAGTGCGACTGGCTGCTGCTCAGCTCAATTCGCGGCATGTTGTCGAGCACATCGGTGAGGGGAGAATCCTCGGTAGCCGACGTCTGCACCATATCGTTGATTATAAGATTCTGCAGGTGCACTTCGAGCTTCCGCTCCTGTGCTGCCATCTTCGCCGGGTCGAACGAGATGAGTCCGCTGATTGTACCCATATAGAGGCGTCCGTCGGAGGCAAGGATAGCCGAAGAATAATTGAACTGGTTGGTGGGCAAGCCGTGGTCAACGCTATATCGCGTCACCTCAGTGCGAGGGCGGTTGATTTGGTAAAGACCGCTCGACGAACTTACCCAGAGGTTGCCTTTGTTGTCGCCGTCGATGCTGCAGATGGTGCTTTGAGCAAGCATCTCGTCGAGCTCGAAGCGATGCACCTTCATTCCCAACGGCTCAACGAAGAAGAGCCCATTGGTGTTGGTACCAATCCAAATTTTCCCTGAGTCGTCTTGATAAAGTGCAGTTACATATTCTTCAGAAAGCATGTTAGCCTTGATTCCGGTGATTTCACCGGTGCGGGCATCGATGCGATACAAGCCATAGCTGCGCATTCCGCACCACACATTGTCATCGTTATCTATTAACAGGCAATAGCAGAAAAACCGTGACAGTATGTCGTGGTTCACCACCTTGAAGTCGCTTGCGCCCTTGTCGATATACGACAGACCCTGCGTGGTCGCAAACCACACACGCCCGGTGCCATGCTGCTGTGCGATGTCGAAGATTGCATCGCTCGTGAGCGGGTGTGCCGACGACGGCAGATATTGCTGCAGCGATTCGGTGCGGGTGTTGTAGCGGAAAAGACCTCGGCGGAATGTTCCTATCCATATATCGTCGCTTTCGGCGTCTTTGAGCAGCGTGTGCACGTTGCTTCCCGTCACCTTGAGTTTGTCGGGCGATGTGACGGTGCCGCTGGCAATGTCGTAGTTGTTGATTCCGCCATCTTCGGTAGCAATCATGAGGTTGCCTTGTGGATATTCTATTATTTTTCGCACAGCCTTGCCGCTGAGTGTGTGGTTGTTGTATCCGGGCTGAATCCAATTGAACTGCTCGTTCTTGTGCAGCAGCAGATTGATGCCGCCGAAGTAGGTGCCTATCCACACATTGTTGCTGCGGTCGCACACAATGGCATAGATAGCGTTGTCGTTGAGGTTGGTCTTGTCGATGTAGTTCTGGCGAAGAATATCCACGGTGCCGTCGGGGTTGATAATCGACAATCCCTTTTCGGTTCCGAGCCACATGCGTCCGGAGTTGTCCTCGGTGATGACGCGCACAGTGCCGTCGCAGATTACGGGCTCGTCGTAGATAATCTTCTCGCCGGTGGTGAGGCTCACTCGCATCACGCCCTTACCATTACGGCTAATCCACAGATAGCCCTTCGAGTCGAACCGCAAGGGGGTAATGCCGTCGTAGCCCTTCAGAAAGTCGCTGAACAAGTCCTGGCTGAGCTGGGTGGTTTTCGAGAAGTCACTCTCATAGTAGAAAATGGAGTGATTCGTCGATAGGAAGATACGTCCTTGGCTATCCTCGGCAGCCGAGATGATAAACTCCGGCTCCGAGCGCTTTATCATTGTGAATGAGTCGGTCGCTTCGTCGTAGAGATAAAGCTCCACGCCGGCCATGAGCAGGCGGCCGTCGTGAAGCTCAAGAATGGTGGAGAACAGCTTTGAGGGGAGATTGTAGCGTACGAAGTCGTCAGAAGCCTGCCGGTAGCGGCACAGTCCGCCCTCGGTAGCCACCCAGATGCGTCCCTTGGAGTCCTGATATACTACACTCACCGAGCTGTTGATGAGAGAATGTTCGTTTCCCGCCTCGTTGAAGTAGGTGGTTATTTCATAGCCATCGTAGCATGCCAGTCCGTTACGCGTTGCTATCCACATACGCCCCAGATTGTCTTGCTTGATGTCGGTGACTTGCTGGTGCGGCAGCCCTTCGTTGGTGGTGATGTG
>CALZFJ010000174.1 GCA_945645715.1 uncultured Prevotellaceae bacterium
GTACGGGAATAATCACCGAGTCGGCTGCAGTGAGGGCGTTCACGGTGATAAGCCACAATGAGGGGCTGGAGTCGATGAGTATTTTTTCATTTTGGTCGCGTACCTGGTCGAGCAGTCGTGCCATCACGCGCTCACGGTTAGGCTTGTTGATTAGCTCCAGCTCGGCACCCACAAGGTCGATTCGCGAGCCGATAATGTCAAGACCTTTCACACAAGTAGGCACCTGGGTTCCCGAGATTGGATAATCATCGACAAGACACTCATAAATCGACGATGACATCTTCTTGAAATCCACACCAAGCCCCGATGTGGCGTTAGCCTGAGGGTCGGCATCGACGATGAGCACTTTCTTGCCTGAGTGAGCAAGCGAAGCGGCAAGATTTATCGATGTTGTGGTCTTGCCTACGCCGCCTTTCTGGTTTGCAATAGCTATAATTTTACCCATAGAAATACAGATGTTATTATAATTCACAATGCAAAGGAATTAATTTTCAGTCACATATTACAAATGTTTTGTGTGGAAAATGCGCGAATTGTTGATAAGTCGGCTTTTTTGTTAATAACTCCCGGCGGTCAACCGCCCTATCTCAGGGAAGTTGCTCGCCGGGAGCCATCATTTCATCGTGTTGTTTTCATTTTTTATACAAAAGCGGGGTCGGCGTGTGTGAACCCCGGTGTCTTCATAATAGTAAGTGTCATTTCTGTGGCTCGGCGACCGGGCATTGACCACAAGCAGCCTTATTCTTCATGTGCTTGGAGTCTTTGCTGCGCTTCATTCGCTCCTTGTGCACCATGCGCTGCATATCGCCCTCTACCGGGAGGAATTTCACAAGCTGCTGCGGAGTGAGCACCTTGGCAAAGCGGGGAACGTACTTCTTCTGGATTTCAATCACCTTGGCTTTACCGTTGAGGCCTTCGAGCACCTGTGCCTGAGCCTCGTCGATAGTCTTCACTTCTTCTTTCTTTCGGGGGCGTTTGCCGAATTGCTTGCCCATTTCCTCGAGATATTCCTGATAGAGAGGAATGAACTTCTCGGTTTGCTCGCTTGTGAGAAGTAGCTTTTCCTTCATCGTCTTCACGCGTGCATTAATCATCTGGGCTTTGCGCTCTTCGGGTGAAAGATTCTGCTTTTTTGTTTTCCCTTGGCCGGCAGCCATCATCGAGATAGCCGAAATTGCTGCAATAGCAAAAATCATCAATCGTTTCATAATCAATCTTGTTTTGTTGTGTTATAAGTTAGTTATTTATTTTTTGGGTTTTCTGATTAATACTCGGGAATATCATCGGTGGAATAGTAGCTCACATCGGCGAGCTGGTCGTCGCTCATTGAGGCAAGTACGTCGCTGAGCGGAGCACTCTGCTCCACGCTCGTCACGCTGCACAGCACCTTGCCTGAGTCGGCATCGCCGCTGAGCGTGAGCTTCAGCGTCACGGTAGCTGCGATTGCCAGCACTGCCGCTGCACTTGATGCTGCGAGCCACAGGCGGCGCACATTGTGACTCTTGCGCCGTGGAGCCTCGGCAATGGCATTAAGCCTGCACTTCTCCAAGAGGCTATCAACGTACTGGGGAGCCTCGCTATACGGGAGACGTTTCCCCACTTTATTCATCAATTCGTCCATATATCACTGTTCTTCTTTTCATTGTTACACTTCGCGTGGAAGTGGGTCATATTGAGTTTTCTTTAACGTATCGCTTTATCTTTTCCACTGCGAGGTGGTAATTGGTCTTGAGAGAGCCTACGGTCTTGCCCGTGACCACTGCCATTTCCTCGTAGGGCATCTCATCATAGTAGCGCATATTGAACGCCAAGCGTTGCTGAGTAGGAAGCTTTGCGATAGCCTGCTGGAACAGCACCGTGGCACGGTCGGCATCTACATCGGCTGCTGCTGCCACACGCTCGGCAAGCGTCTCGCCAAGCGCATCGAGCGACTGAAACACGTGGCACTCCCGGCGCAGGTGCTGCAAAGCCTCATTGGTGGCAATACGGAAGAGCCAGGTGAGCAGCGAGCTTTCGCCACGGTAGCCGTCGATTGAGGTGAGAATCTTAACGGCAGTCTCCTGCATCACGTCCTCGGCATCGTCGTGGCTCACCACGATGCGGCGAATGTGCCAGTAGAGGCGGTCGCCGTAGGTCTTCAGCAGCGTGCCGAATGCTTCATTGCGATGCTCAGCCTGCTTGAGGCGTGCTATGAGATTCTTATCGTCGGTCATTGCGTTTGTTTTGTTTTGCTTTCTGTCACTTTGATGCGCAAAGATACAAAAAGTAAAATTTCGGGTATCAATTTTTTTTCTCGTGAATTATATATAAATTTGCAATCGTAAATTGGAATGACGTGAAATGATTAGGATTTGCAAATTACATATAGGATTGTTAGCGCGAATTTTACCCTTGCTGCTTGTGGCAGCACTGGCTATGCCCGTGCAGGCCGCCTCCAAGAAGAGCAGCAAGAAAGCCAAGCAGGAAACCACCAAAACCACCACATCGAAGTCGTCGAAAAAGAAAAGCTCAAAGAAGAAAGCGACTGCAAAGAATAAGAAGAAACAGTCGGGCAACCGCACCGGGAGCCGACAGCGCGCGGAACGGGCAAAGCAGCAATCACGGCGCAAAGCCGAGCAGGTGAAGGTGCAGAGCAGTCGCGAAAGCACCGACTATGACGGAATCGACGTGTCGAGCTACCAGAAGGATATTGATTGGGACGCCGTGTGCAACGACAAGAAAATCCGCTTTGTCTATGTAAAAGCCACCGAAGGTGCCACCTACACATCGCCTCACTTCCGCTACAACATTGAAAACGCCCGAAAGCACGGACTGAAGGTGGGCAGCTACCACTTCTTGCGCACCACTTCGTCGCTACAGTCGCAATTTGAGAATTTCACCCGCGCCGTGAAGCCCGAGGAGCAAGACCTTGTGCCGCTTATCGACATCGAGCAGCGTGGCAACTGGACTCCAAAGCAGATAGTGGATAGCCTGGAGGTATTTATCAAGATGGTGAGCAAGCACTACAATTGCCGTCCTATGATTTACACAATGACGTCGTTCTACAACAAATATCTGGCATCACACTTCAAGAAGTATCCGCTTTTTATCGCCCGCTACTCCGAATCGGCGCCCGAACTTAATGATGGTGCGCACTACACGCTGTGGCAATATACCGACCAGGGCACAGTGAAGGGCATTGACCACGCCGTGGATATGTGCCGATTTGCTAAGGACAAGCGGATTGCCGACATCTCCCTGCGCCACCGCGCATCGAAGCTAAGCGACTACGACAAGAGCACTCAAGCCATCGATGAGCCTAAGCCCGAAACTCCATCGAAATTCAAGAATACCGACAATGGCGACACCACACAAATCGACCTCTCCAAACTCTCAAAGAAAGAGCGCAAGGAGCGTGAGAAACTGATGAAAGAGGAGCAGAAAGCCCGTGAGCGGATTGCCAAGGAACAGAAAAAGCGCGAAGAGCGCGAGCGCAAGAAGCGAGAAAAGGCACTGGAGCGTGAGCGCAAAGAGCGTACACGAGCCTCGAAAGACTCCATTGAGGCAGCAAAGAAGCACCGCAAAGACTCCATTGAGGCAGCAAAGAAGCACCGCAAAGACTCCATTGAGGCAGCAAAGAAGCGCGATAAAGCCATTGCCGACTCACTGAAGCGGGCCGACAACGACGTGCCTAAAGCCGCCAAAGAAAATGCCACCGATTCGGTAGCTGCCAAACGCACCACGACAACATCTCGCAACAGCCGCGGGAAATCCTACAAAAAGCAGTATTCCACCCGCAGAGACAAAGAATAGCGGCAGCACACCGTGCAGGCACGCTACCGCTATGGTATCTTCCAGCCGTGAATCTATCACAACTCACGAGCAGGGTTATCACTTCTTCACTTCACGCACAAGATACACCTGTGTGGGGAAGTGGTCGCTGTAGCCATTGAGGAAACGACCTGCCGAGTAGGTTCGGAGAGGATAGCCGGCATAGTCGCCCTCGGGGGTCTTCAGAAAGTCGAAATTCATCACCTCGTGGCGAAGATAAGTGAGGTGAGAGCGGTCGCCGAGGAAGAATTTTGAAATCATAATCTGGTCGAAGAGATTCCACTGTCCGCGATAGGCAAGCGTGCCTATACCCTTGTCGAGAGTAGCCCACCAGGGATTGTAGAACTGGCGCGGCTCCTTCACATCGTCCATCTTCTTTTTGGCACCCATCACCACAGCACAACTCTTGTCCTGGGGGTCATCATTGAGGTCGCCCATCACGATAATGCCCTGGTTGGGGTCATCGGCAAGCAGCGAATCCACAGTCTGCATCACACGAGCAGCAGCCGCTTCGCGCAAGTAGCTCGACTGCTCCTGTCCGCCCAGACGCGACGGCCAGTGGTTCACAATCACGCTCACTTTGTCGCCACCAAGCAGTCCGGTGACACACATCTGGTCGCGAGTGCGGAACCCGGGATTGTCGGCAATCGAGAGAGTGGCATTAGTGACATTAAGCACGCGGAAAAGGCGCGGATTATAGAGCAATCCCACATCTACACCGCGGCGGTCGGGCGAGTCGTGGTGAATCACCTGCAAGCGCCACTTCTTGATAAGGTCGTGGCGCACCAAATCTTGCAGCACGGTGATATTCTCAATCTCCGACACACCGATTATTGCCGGACCCATAGGCGTAACATCACTGGTGAAGTGGCTTATGGCATAAGCCATATTCTGGATTTTCGACCAGTATTTCTGCCCGTTCCACTGGCGAGCGCCCGAAGGAGAAAATTCCTGATCGTATTTGCCATTGTTGTTGATAGTGTCGAAAAGGTTCTCAAGATTATAGAAGCACACGCCATACACCTGGAATTGCTTCTTCTGCCCGGTGGCTGCCATCGAAATGAGCAGTAGGGCTACCAAAATAGTTGTAATTTTCTTCATAAAAACAAGTCGATAGGCTTAGTTACAGTAAGCGTTATTGAAAGTCAGCCTCAAATTTAGCAGTTTTATTCTGATTTTCCACAAAAAATCTGCAAAAAATCCCCAAGACACGAAAAATCTCAAAAAAATGATTCCTTGCGCAAGGAACCGATGATAAAAAGTATCTTCTTCATTGTCTTCCTATATTTTGATTTTC
>CALZFJ010000175.1 GCA_945645715.1 uncultured Prevotellaceae bacterium
TATGGTCACGGATAATGCATCTATTCCCTGCAAGGCAGCTCCAAATCCTTTTGCCAACATTTTCGGTATATCTCAATTAGATTCGTATTATCAGATGTTATGTTTATCAGGAACTATCAATCCTCCCAATTACTCTACAAATTTATCATTTTTCTATCACTACTTCAAGAATTCTACCTTGTTTTTCACTCCGATAATTAAAAAATTTGAATTTTATTGTTCTTTCTCATTTTTTTGTTATTTTTGCAAGATAATACACACATAAATCATTCGACTATGATAAAGAAACATTTTCCCGAATCGGAACTAATTGTTAATTCCGACGGTTCTATTTTTCACATTCACCTTTTGCCGGAACAACTCACCGACAACATTATCGTCGTAGGCGACCCCAACCGCGTGAATATGGTTGCCGCTCATTTCGATACCAGAGACTTTGAAGTATCAAGCCGCGAATTTCACACCATTGGTGGCACTTATCATGGAAAGCCCATAATGTGCTTGTCGCACGGTATTGGCAGCGACAACATCGACATTGTCATCAATGAGCTTGATGCCCTTGCCAATATCGACCTTGATTCTCGCACTACTAAAGATAAATTCCGTCAGCTAAACATTGTGCGTATCGGTACCTCCGGGGCTTTGCAGCCTGATTTGGCAGTGGGTACGCCCGTAATTGCAACAAAAGCCCTTGGCTTCGATGGCGTGCTCAATTATTATGCCGGACGTAATGAAACCTGTGACCTCGAATTTGAGCGTGCATTCTGCGATTACGTTCAATGGAATCCGCTATGGGCAAAGCCCTATGTTGCCGATGCCGACTCGCATCTTGTGGAGAAGCTGGGTGAAGGCATGGAGCATGGTGTCACCATTTCAGCAGTAGGCTTCTATGGCCCACAAGGGCGCGAGCTTCGTCTGCCCCTTGCCGAGCCCGAACTCAACAGCCGCATCAGCTCATTCCGCTACAATGGAAGGCGCATCACCAACTATGAGATGGAAAGTGCCGCCTTGCAAGGAATGGCTCGCCTCATGGGTCACCGCGCAATGACAGTGTGCTGCATCATTGCTAACCGTATGTCGAAAGCTGCAACTCCCAATTACAAGACAGCCGTTGAAGACCTCGTGGAGACTGTTCTCGACCGTATCTAATTCCCTTTTCAATATTTTTTGCATATCTCGCCTAAGGCTACAAGAGCAACCACAGGCGAGATTTTTTTGCATAAAAAAATCAGGCTGCATTGCCAATATTAGCCGTGCAGCCTGATTATTATTGAATCCTATTTAGAATTTACTTTTTTGCCTCTCCTACCATCATAATGGTAGCAGCATTCTTGAATTTTACGTTCTTCTTAACGAAAGCGTTGAAATCGGCAAGAGTAAGATTATTGAGAATGTCAGCCATTCCGGTATAAGAATCAAGTCCAAGAGCCTTGTTGGTGAGAACATTCATCCAATAACTGTTCTCTCGAAGCTGATCTTGATACTGCTTAATTGCAGCCTCTTTCACCTTCTGGAAGTCGGCTGAATCAGCACCATTCTCTACCACATTCTTCAGTTCCTTGATAGCGCGGTCGGTGAGCTGCTGGCTCTTCTCCACGTTGGTATCAAACTGGAAGATGAAGGTGTAGTTCTTGTTGATGAATGAGCAACCTGCAGATGTTCCTACTCCGTAAGTTCCACCCTCTTCCTCACGGATAGTGCGAGTATAGACAATGTCCATAACCTCAGAGAGGAAGTTAAATATTGTGCGGGTCTTCATAGAGAAGTCAATATCACCCGTGAGGTTGTAGCGAACTGATACTTTCGGATTCTCCATCGGCAAAGTGAACTTGTTGAGAATCTCACCCTTTGCAGTTGGAACTTTGTAGCCATACTTTTCACGGACACCATTGTCGGGGAGCGAAGCAATGTATTTCTCAATCATCGGACGGATTGTCTCAAGATCAAATTTACCTACGAAGCTGAATGTGTAGTCACCGGCATTGGCAACGCGCTCACTATAGAGCTTTAAGCAGTTGTCGTAGTTGACTGCCTCTATGTCCTCAATGCGAGGATTCATCTTCATTGGGTTGTGCATATAGATGGTCGATTTGATTGAGTCGCCGAAAATGAAGCGAGGATTGTTCATCATCATCTTCAAGCTCGATACGAGAGAGCTGCGCTGTGCCTCAAAGGTCTTCTCGTCCTTGCGCACGTCGGTAAAGAGGAGGTAGTTCATCTGGAGCATTGTTTCAAAATCCTTAACCGAAGAAGAACCGTTTATGCTCTCGTAGGCATCGTCCATGCTAAAGCTGATGCTTGCCTTCTTGCCTGCGAGATATTTTTCGAGGGCAGTGGTTGTGTATGTGCCAAGGGCACTGCAAGCCACAGCATTGTCGAAGAACATAATGTCGGGATTGCACTTGCCATTATAGATGCTGTAACCTCCCAAGCTGATAGCTTCCATGTTGATTTCATCGTTCTTGAAGTCGGTGGGCTTGAGAAGCACGGTAGCACCGTTTGAAAGCTTCATTGTGGTGATGCCTGTAGCAGCATCGGTGCTCTCACTCACAATCTTGCCGGGAGTTGGCTCATTGGCAAGAAGAGGCTCTGTTGATACGTTATCCACGTATGCCTCTACCTGTGATGCAAAGATAGTCTTGAAGTTGCTTTCAACCTCTTCTTTCGTAGGATAAATGGCTCCTTCTTTCTTAGGTCCGTTAATAATAAGGCTAACGTTGTCTTCCGAAATAGCCTCTTTTGCCAATTGGTTGATAGTGGCGAGGTCAATCTGTGGAAGAATACCCTGAAGAATCTGATATTCTATCTCGATGCCCGGGATATAGCTTCCTTCACAGAAGTGGTTGATATATTCCTCGGCATACTGTATGCTCTTGCGCTTGTCGCGCTCATTAAACATTGTCTCATATTGCTGCTTGACTTCAGCCTTAGCTCGGTCAAGCTCGCTCTGTGTGAAACCGTGTAGGTTCACGCGCTGTGCCTCAGTGAGCAGAGTCTTGTAAGTGTCAAGTGTCTTGCCTTCCTTTGCCACACCAATGAATGTGAATGCGTCCTTTGTCTGTGCAATGAAGAAGTTGCTATCATAGTTGTAGGCATAAGCCATTGGCGAAGCAGGGTCTTGGGCAATCTCATTCAAGCGGCTATTGAACATAGAGTTAACGAGGTTGGTAGCCAAGTGGGTCAACATATAACCGAGAGTGTTCTTGTGTTCACGAGGGTATGCCTCATGCTGGAAGAAAAGGTAGATAAGTGAGCTTGGCGACTCGGGATCGGTGTAAAGAGCGTAGTCGATACCCTTATGGTCGGGAACGGGGAAATACTCGCGCTTTGCAGCATTCTCAGGCATTTTAATGGGTGAGAACAAGTCTTTAACTTTCTGTTCCATCTTGGCTGCATCGAAATCACCAATCACAATGATACCCTGTTGGTCGGGGCGATACCAGCGATGATAGTAGTCGCGAAGTTCCTGTGGCTTGAAGTTCATCACCACGTCCATTGTTCCGATAGGCAGACGGTAGGCATACTTGCTACCCTTGAAGATAACCGGAAGAACAGCCTCATACAAGCGCATCGAAGCATCGCCACGTGTGCGCCACTCCTCATTGATTACGCCACGCTCGGCATCAATTTCTTTCTCGTCGAGTGTGATTGCACACGACCAGTCGTGAAGCACAAGAAGTGCTGAATCGAGCACTGCCTCACGCTCTGTAGGCACGTTTGAAAGTCGATAAACAGTCTGGTCGAAGCCTGTGTAGGCATTGATGTCGCCACCAAATGTCAGGCCGATGCTCTGGAAGTATTCAAGCATCGACTTGCCGGGATAGTGCTGCAAGCCATTGAATGCCATGTGCTCAAGGAAGTGTGCAAGTCCGCGCTGGTTATCCTCTTCAAGAATAGAACCAACCTTCTGTGCAATATGAAACTCTGCACGGTTCTTGGGCTCTTCGTTGTGGCGGATGTAATAGGTGAGTCCATTAGGCAGCACGCCATAGCGTACATTCTGGTCGATTGGCAATGGCTGCATCATTATAGCTTCAGGATCCTGTGCGATTGCAGGAACAGCCATAATGAATGCCATCAGCAACGAAAAAATAAAACTGAATTTTCTCATTTTTCTGTTTTTAATTAATTATTCTTTATGTTTAGTTTTTGTTTTCTTAATCTTTACAGCTCCATTATTGAGCCAAAGCCTATAATTAGACGCGAAAACCTGCGATTTGCTACATCAGAAATTCGTATTTAACATTAAATTAACATTAACGCTATCCAATATATGAATTGCTCCATCGTCGGTTTACCTATAATTGTCTATCTTACATATATTTAATTTGCAAATTTAAGAAAATTCTTCGATAACAATTCAATAATTTGCAATAAAAAAGAGGCTTATTCTTGCGAATTTGCCTCTTTTCTGTATTTATTGTCGGTAAGTAATTACTCCGAAACAACCTCAAAGGGAATTTCAACAGATACTTCCTTGTGGAACTTGATAGTAGCCTTGTAGCTACCAACTTCCTTCACTGCGTCCTTCAAGTAGATGAGCTTGCGATCTACAGTGTGGCCAAGTTTCTCAAGTGCTTCTGCAATTTGAATGCTGTTAACCGAGCCGAAGATAGTTCCGGTAGAGCTTGTCTTGGCACCGATTGTGAGAGTTACTCCCTCAAGTGCTGCAGCTGCAGCCTCAGCATCAGCCTTAATCTTGGCAAGCTTGTGGGCGCGTTGTTTTTGATTCTCTGCCAGCATCTTCAGAGCCGAAGGAGTGGCGATTACAGCTTTCTGTTGTGGAATTAGGTAGTTACGGCCATATCCGCTTTTCACTTCAACCACGTCGTCCTTGTAACCAAGGTTTGCGATATCTTCTTTTAATATTAATTTCATAATCTTTTTCCTCCTTTTGCTTTAAGTTATTTCATCAAGTCGGTTACGTAAGGAAGCAATGCCAAGTGACGTGCACGCTTCACGGCTTGAGCCACTCTTCTCTGGAACTTGAGTGAAGTTCCGGTGATGCGGCGGGGAAGGATCTTACCCTGCTCATTCAAGAATTTCTTGAGGAATTCAGGATCTTTATAGTCGATATACTTGATACCGCTTCTC
>CALZFJ010000176.1 GCA_945645715.1 uncultured Prevotellaceae bacterium
AAATCCTTGATTACACGGTGAAAAAGCACGCCATTGTAGTAGCCGTCGCCCACGAGCTTCACAAAGTTGTCGCGATGCTTGGGTGTGTTGTTGTAGAGGGCAATCTCTATGTTGCCGAGAGATGTGTTGATGAGCACACGGGTGCAGCCGTCGGTGATTGAAGTAGTCATAATAGAGTCTTGTTTTTTGTTATCGGAAGATTCAGAGCCGGCCTTTTGTCCGGTCATAGCGCACGATGCAGCAGCAAGAACGGCAAGCATCACGCTGAAAACAATTTTTTTCATAATTGCAACTTATTTAGATTCCCATAGCAGGGTAAAGACGCTTATATATGCGGCGGAAATTGTCGTCGCGAGCGCTGATTTCGGCGGCATTCTCTTGATAGTCGGGACCCCAGAGAGCCATAATCAGGTCGGGGAGATAAGCGTGCTCGCGATCTTTGTCGATAGCAGCCTTCACCAGAGTGTCGATAGCCGAGGCATATTTCACGGGGTCGATAGCATGAAGGTAGCGGGCCGTGCTTGCTACAAACTGTCCTTTAGGGTCCACCATAATCATGTTGTCCACCAGTTGAGGCATTATGTCGTCGATAGAGTCGATGTTGTTGGCAATATACTCATAGGTGAGCAGACCGTTGGGATCTCTGCTGAGTTTCTTCTTCAAATCTTCGTTCATCTTAATCATTAATTTATGTGAATGAAAATGTGCTTCAAAAAAATACTCGGCAAAGATACGATTTTTTATCCATACATTGTTGCTGTTACCGACAATCTTTGCTATATTTGAGGAGATTTTTAGGAAAACATCAAAAAAACAACAGATATGGAAACGCCAAAAGTGAATTACGTGATAACGATTGGTCGCCAATATGGCAGTGGCGGGCGCGAGATAGGTCGCCTTGTGGCCGATGCCCTTGGCATCAAATACTACGACAAGGAGCTGCTGATGGAGTCGTCGAAGGCATCGGGGGTGAAACCGGAGGTGTTTGAGGCGGCCGATGAGCGCACTCCGTCGTTTTTCTCAAATATATGGTCGTTTAATTTGGGGTTCAATACCGGTTCGTATTTGCTGGGGAGTTCGCCAATCTCTGATGAGAAGATTTATGCTGCGCAGAGCAATGTGATGAAGACACTGGCTCAGAACTCATCGTGCCTTATAGTGGGGCGTAGTGCCGACTATGTGCTGCGCAACCACCCGGGGCTGATAAGCATATTCATTCATTCGTCGATTGAAGACCGCATTTTGCGCATCATGAACCGCCGAGGGATTAATTCGGCAGAGAAGGCTCGCGAAATTGCCGAGAAGAAGGATAAACTCCGCGCAAGCTACTATAATTTCTACACCGACAAGGTGTGGGGCGATGCGGCAGGCTACGACTTGTCGATCGACTCGTCGAAACTTCCGGCAGATGCTGTGGCTGATTTCATAGTGAGCTATGTGAAGGCTCGCTTGGCGCAGATGTGATGTAGCACTCTCCGGCGTGATAGCGTAGCGTGAGGATTCCGGCTGCGCACAGATTGATAACCGACTGCTCAGCGGTGGCTCGTGTGATATGAGCCAGTCGGGAGTAGTCGTGAAGCGTTACGTCGCCTTCGTTCTCGATATGTGCAATGAGTGTGCGCTCGCTGTCGGTCATAGTGAAAACGGTGGGCGAGGCGGCATTGCGGTGTTTCCATATCTTCACATGCAGGGCACTTGCCACCACATTCTCATCGGCAACGCGATAGTAGGCACACCACCGGCAATCGTCGTCTTGAGCCATTACGGGGAGTGTGTCGGCAGGGGCAATATCCACTTTCAGCACCGATTTTCCTTCAACGCGATAGACGGTGCATTGCACCTTCTGGGGTGGGCGGCAATACATCTGTGCGGCTTGCTCAATCATATAGATTTCTTCATCGCTGCGCACACCTGCAATGCGGCCGTTGTCTTTCACCCCCACGAGCAGATGTCCGCCAGAGTTGTTGGCAAAAGCCGAGATGCTTCGGGCGATCTTGCGTGCATCAGAGATTTGGAACTTGAAATCCTGGTGCTCGTGCTCTCCCTCTTCGATTAAGTCCTGAATGTAGTGACGGCTCTTTAATTCTCTGAGTTGTTGCGATTCTCCCATTTTGGTTGCGTTGTAGATTGGTGAAAAAAACGCTGCAAAATTACCAAAATTTTGATAGAAATCAAAATGAGATGCAGTGCACCGTGGCAAAGCATCTCATTTCGTAGAGGTTACCTGAAGTTTTTATTTCACCAGTGGGCGAAGCACCGGGATAAGAGCATCGGCATAGTGGCGGAACCCGAGGTCGGTGAGGTGAATGCCATCAACGGTGCCTTCGTGGTCGGGCCCGTCGATGTCTTCGTTGGTGACGTAATACAGGTTTTTCGGATTTTCCTGCTTCAGCAATTCATAATTCTTGCGTAGTGCTGCATTCTTCTCGGGGAGATACTTGCCGAAGAAAGAATCGAAGCGTGCGTAGGGGTAGAGCGGACCCTCTACTATCACAATGGGCACTTCGGGACGAAGCGTGCGCAGAATCTTCACAAAGCTGTAGGTGAGTGTGTCGCACATCATTTTCGTGCAATTAGGCACCGGGTCGATAACGTAGGCTGTTACATCGGGTATCTGTGCCATGGCCCGAGCCATGCAGAAGTCCATCTTACCTTCTCCGCTGATGCCGATATTCACACATTCACAATTCAGCTCGCGCTGAATCATGCTTGTAGCAACCATACCGGTGCGAGAAGCACAGCCACCTTGCAAGATGCTGGTGCCATAGAAAATAACCTTCTTGGCTGCACGGGGATTGTCGATGCGCGGAAGCCCGATTTCGGCATCTTCATCTACACCTACTTCGAGCCAGTTGATGCCGTCGTAGAGCGGAAGATAAATCATAAACTCGCGCGTGTCGCCGGCAAGATTCTCCACATACACTTTCTGCTGAATGGAGTCGCTCTTTGAGGGACGGTTGGTATTGACGTATTGCCACACGCCATCGTCGCTGAGGCGGTATAGGTCGGTGCCTTTAAGTCCGGTATCTGCCATGTGTGCCATGTGGGTGTTCCAGAGCAGATTGTAGCGCACGGCGATGCGCTTGGAGTTAGAGGCAAAGCGTATTCCTATTCCGCTTGAGCACTGGGCGCGTTCCCATAGGGTGGGGCGCACGCTGTCTTTGAGATACTTCGGGATTCGGGTATAGGGCGTGAGAGAGTTGTCGAAGCCTTTGTTGATCATTCGCAGTTCAAGGGCATTTACCCACTTCATTGGTTTTTCTTCTTGCTCGGCGGCTTGCAATGGTGTGGTGCACCATAGTGTGAATAGCATGGCAAGCAGCAAATTGAGATTGATGATAGATTTCGTCATAGAGTAATAGTCGTTTTATGTGAGTTAAAGATTATTGCTTTGTGTTGATGATATAAACCTCCACGCAGCGATTGCTGGCGCGACCGCTGAGGGTGGAGTTGTCGGCAATGGGATATTGGCTGCCAAGACCTACGGCGGTGACAAGCTTGTAGTCGAACCCGAGTTGCAGGAAATAGTCGCGTACCACTTCGGCACGTTCCTCCGATAGCTCCATGCTGTAGTCGCGGCTTTCGGTGTCGTCGGTGCTTCCATATAGCATAATTCCGGCAAAAGGAATGTCGCGAAGCTCGGCTGCGATGCGCAGAATCTCTTTGCATGAGCTGCCGTTTAGGTCGCAGCTGCGGGGATTGAACAGAATAGCGTCGTCGCGGCTCACTTTGGTGTAATAGAGACCGGTGGAATTGTCGTAGTATGTTTCATAGTCGGTAGAAGAATTGGCTGCCTTTGCCGAAGCTTTTGCCTTTGAAGCTTTCTGTGCTTGCTTTGCATCTTCGTTAGCACCAATGGCAGCACCCGCTACGCCGCCAATAGCCATGCCGAGGTGTGCGCCGAGGTCGGCTCCATCATCGCCACCAATAACTGCCCCGAGCCCTGCGCCGAGAATTGTTCCGCCTATGGTTCCTGCTACATAGCCCTTGTCGGTGTTGCTCAGAAAGTCGCACGATGAAGCAATAATGCTTATCGACAGGATAAATGATAGTATGGATAATGTCTTGGGTTTCATAAAAATCAGCAGTTTGTTAAATATCACCTTAATTGACTGTTAGCCGAGAAAAAGGTTTATTTGCATGATGCAAAAATAATGCAAAAATCCCGATAATGGCAATAAATGAGAGTTAAACTACACAAAAATGCAAAAAGAGCGGCACTGAGCAATGGTTATGCTTAGTGCCGCTATGATAAATTTGCCGCGCGATTAGTTATTTCAATGTGCCGTTTTCGGCTTCGCGCACCATCTGCTCGTTGGCAGCGATGTAGATTTCTACGCGACGGTTCTGGGCGCGGCCCTCGGCGGTCTCGTTAGATGCAACCGGGCAATCGTAGGCGAGTCCGTTGATGGTGAGACGCTTCGATGGAACGCCCTTGCCGATGAGGAAGTTGGCTACTGCTTGTGCACGCTCTTTAGAGAGACGCTCGTTCACGGCACGGGAGCCGGTGTTGTCGGTGTGGCCATTGATGGTGACGTCGGTGAGCGGGTTTTCGAGGAGCGATGTTGCAAACTCGCTGAGAGCATCTTGCGAAGCTTTGCTGAGGTTGCTCTTTCCGGTGCTGAAAAGGATTCCTGCATCGAAAGTGACTTTGATTGCCTGGAGGTTGTTCTGGTCGGTAACGGTCTCAACCTGGGCACCCTCGATTTGTGCGAGTTGTTCTTTCTGCTTGTCCATCTTGCGGCCGATGATAGCGCCTGTGCCGGCTCCTACTGCTGTGCCAATGGCAGCACCAATGGCAGCACCTTTGCCGCCGCCGAAGATTGCTCCAAGTCCGGCACCTACTGCGGCACCGCCTCCGGCTCCAATAGCTGCTCCTTTGCCTGTGTTGTTCATATTACAGCCTGTGGCGCCAAGCAGCAAAGCTACACTCATTACTAAGCATAATAATTTTTTCATAATACTATTTTTTATTAAGTGTTTGTTCTTCATTATCATTGCAAAATTACAAATTCATATTTAATATTTTTATCCTTTATAATATCAATTAGTTCATTTACGGTAATA
>CALZFJ010000177.1 GCA_945645715.1 uncultured Prevotellaceae bacterium
GCCATCGGGGATGTAATCAAGGATAGTGAGCGGCAGTAGAGTGGATTTTCCGGCACCCGGAGGTGCAGTGACCACAATGCGGCTGTGCTCGGTGAGCAAGCTATTGACCTTGCCGGCAATGGTTCCGACCGGCAGAGAGTGGATATATTGAGAATTGAAAATGTTCATGAGAAGTTACTTTTTGCGGAGCTTCCGGGCAGTGCGGCGATGCTCATCGGCTTGGTCGGTGAGGTGGATACTCTCATAGACATCGGCAAGGGCATCGTGAATATCGGGATTGTTTTTCTTTAGGCGGAGTGCCTTTTTCAGCGCAATCATAGCACCCGGATAGTTGCGAGAGCGGTACTTGAGCAAACCCAGAAGGAAAAACGGCTCGAAATTCTTGGGAGTGAGCTTTGAGACTTTCTCAAGGAGGATTTCAGCCTCTTGGTCGTTGCCGAGCTGCTGCATGAGCTTGGCTTTTCCCATGAGAGCCTCGAAGCAGTCGGGATTAAGACGCAGAGCCTTGTTGAAATTGGCGAGAGCCGAGCGCTGCGAAATCTCGTCGGTAGAATCGAGGAGCGAAGTGCCGAGAGCGGCAAATTCGCTTGCAAGTTCGCAAATGGTCTCTTGCTGGTCGGCGATGAAGGCGTTGAGACGGTCGATTTCAGTTTGCAAGGAGTTGATGTGTGAGAGTTTGCGTCGCAAGAGGCGCTGAGCGGTGGCATTGTGCAACATGGGCATACAGTCGTTGGCATCGGCAAAGCGCTCGATAGCCGAACCGAAGTCGCCTGCATCGAAGAGTTTTGAGGCTTCGGCGAAAAGGCGCAAAGCATTGGCACGCTGCAAGGCATCGGCGATAAGGCGGTTGTCGTTGAAAGAACGGCTAAATTCCACTACGGCACGGTTCACGATGATGTCGCGCAGGCGAATGGGCTGTCGCAGAGTGATGCCTTCGAGCGAAGTGCAACGCGATAGGGCTACGTAGGTTTGTCCGCTTGAGAAAGCGCCGCCGGCAAGGTCGATGACGATGTTGTTGAAAGTAAGTCCCTGACTCTTGTGAATGGTGAGTGCCCAAGCGAGTTTCACAGGGAATTGGGTGAAAGTGCCGAGCACGGTTTCCTTTATGCGCTTTTCCTTTTCGTCGTAGTCGTACTGCATATTTTCCCATTGCTCGGGTTCGAGAGAATAGGAATGACCGTCTTCGGTCTCGACAACGATGTATTCATCGCCGAAGGCGGCAATTTTGCCGAGAGTTCCATTAATCCAGCGTTGCATTCGGTCGTTGCGAATGAAAATCACCTGTGCACCCACTTTGAGGGTCAGTTCTTGCGATGTAGGGAGGTTTTGGAGCGGGAAAGTACCCTCGATAACGCCGCTGAAAGTGCGTTCTTCGGTGGAAAGTTCGGCGAGGTGGCTTTCATTGATGGTATTTACGGTGTCGCGTCGTGAAGCGAGAGTCATCACGAAGTCGCCGATATTGAGTTGCGCTTGCTGAGAGAACCGAGAATTAACCACTTGTATATCGCGCTCAGCAGCCTGATTGATGCGGATTGTGTCGAGCAGAGAGATGAATTTGCCGTCGGTCTGTCGGTATATTTTCTGCAACTCGATAGGCACCAATTTCACTTGGCTGAAAGCGTGGGCATTGAAGAAGAAAAAGTCGGGGTAGTATCGACGCAGAATGTCACGCATATCGGGAGTAACTACCGGTTCGAGCTGGAAGATGTCGCCCACGAAAAGGAGCTGTTTTCCGCCGAAGGGTTCGCGCATATTCTCGTTGTAGATGCGGAGAACGCGGTCCATAAAGTCGATCATGTCGGCACGTACCATAGAAATCTCGTCGATGATAATCAAGTCGAGCTCCTTAATGATTTTCACTTTCTCTTTTGGGTAACGGAGCGTCTTGCGGATTTGTCGGGGCGAATAGTCGGGGTCGTCGGGGATAAGAGGCTTGAGAGGCATCTTGAAGAAAGAGTGCATAGTCATGCCCCCCACATTCACGGCAGCGATGCCGGTGGGGGCGAGGACAATGAATTTCTTCCGGGTTGCTTGGCAGATATATTTCAGGAACGTACTTTTTCCTGTTCCGGCTTTACCGGTTAGGAATACCGATTGGTTTGTATCGGTAATCAGGCGGAGGGCATTCTGGAACTCTCTATTGTCTAAATCGATGTCGGCAGGAATCTTGTTCATCTCATTTTCGTTTTAGAATGCAAATGTAGATAAAAATCCCGAAATTTCCGTATCGTGAAACCAGAGAATATCCAATATTTGCTCAATCCCACCTGTGCCGTCGCGACTCTGCGGTAGGTGCTGGTGAGTTACTGCATCATGACGCCGAACACGAAGGAGGCGAGGAGCATGGTGACGGCGAGTGATTGTAGCCAACCGATGACGATGCCATGGCGAGAATTTGTGGTCTTGTCGATGAGCACAACGCACACCACTTTCAGCACAAGGAACAGCCCCATCATCACAAGTGCAAACGGCGTTGTTGCTATGCTGCCAAGCACTGAGCAAAGAGCCAGATAAAGCCCCTTAATCACAAAATAGGCTGCCGAGGAGAATAGCAAAGCCGCGCTCACTGCAAGTCGGGCGAGATTGAAGCGTGAGCTGAAACGGCTGTGATATTTTGCGGCGATGCGCTGCACTGCCACGAATGCCGCGATTGGGAAAATCGACGTAGCCCGCGGTGAAATCAAATCGTAGGCATAGAGCAGTCCGCACACCACTGAGAGAGAGGCAATAATCAGTATCAGCCAGCCTATTATCTTTGCGTTTTTCGTCCGCTCGTAGGCTGAGATAGGCGTGAAATGAGTTTCCTTCACCTTCTTGTGAGGCGTTCGGGCATCTTTTAGTGTATTCATGTATTCAGCCATCTCTTTAAAGGTGGGTTCTTTGTATCTGTCGTGGTGCGAAGGAGTGTCATCGTCGGGATTCTTTTCATTCTCGCAGAGATTCAGCGGGTAGTCATCAAAGTCATCGTCGTATTCCGCATCGCTGTGAGGCTCAACTCTGTGCGCCGGTTCATGAGTGGGCCGACAGAGCTTCAGCTGCCTGATGGTTTCGGCATCACAGCGGGTGACGATATTGAGCTTCTTCATCTCGCGGAGCACACGCAGCGTGTGGAACTCCACTCCATAACGCCACGGGTCGCCACCCGAAAGCGACGAGTCGCATAACGACTGTTCCATTAAGATGTCGAAAGCCTCCCGGTTAAGTTCGTCGAGCGATACGCCCTCCTTGGCAAGAATTGCCCGGAATTTATCATCACTAATATTCCAATATCCAACTTTCATGCAAAATATAGGTTTATGTTGTTTCGTCTGAAGCAATTGTAGTAGCTATCGGCAAATTTAGCTAAATTTTTTGTAAACTTCCTTCAGCGGCAGTACAAAAATGAGTCGGTGCGTGGTGGCACTTGGGCATACACTCCAAACGTGAAAGGTAGCTTAACGAGGGCTTGACGAAGATAACTGAAAGATTGTGAGTTGTTAAAGATGTTTCGAGGTAGGGGAAACCCGCAGACCTCTTTTTTGCCACAAAGATAGTATCGGTCTTGATTTTTCTTATCAACCGGGCGTGAAAAATCTTCTTTTTATGTACCTTTGCACCCGGAATTGCTTATTGGCAGTAACATGAATAATTATGGATCAATTCATCAACTTAGTAAACGAGATGTCGCCTTATCTGCTATTGGGTTTTCTGTTGGCAGGTTTGATGCATGCTTTCATTCCGGGCACCATCTACAGTAAATATCTCGCCAAGCCGAACATGCGAAGCGTCATACTTGCCGCCCTCTTCGGCATTCCGCTACCACTGTGCTCGTGTGGAGTTCTTCCCACGGCAATGTCCCTTAGGCGTGAGGGAGCAAGCAAAGGCGCTACAGTGTCGTTTCTTATTGCCACACCACAGACCGGTGTCGATTCAAACAATTCCACATTCTCATTGAATGGATTGCCATTTTACAATATCCGACCGATAGCCGCCCATGTCACAGCAATGTTTGGAGGAAAGATGGTCAACATGATTGAAGGCAAGGAAGGTGTTGGAAAAGTTAATGCAACGAATGATATTGCGGACGACGATGTGTGTGGAGACCGATGTTCCGGAGGGTATGCCAAGATGCCCAAGTCCTTTGCAGGCAAGATAATTGAAGCCTTGCGCTATGCCTATATCGACATGATGGAGAGCGTAGGTAAATGGCTCATTGTGGGACTTTTAGTTGCCGGATTGATTACCGTTTTTGTGCCCGACACTTACTTTGAGGTATTCAAGGACAACAGCCTCACGTCGATGTTGCTTGTGTTGTGCATATCCATCCCCATGTATCTGTGTGCCACAGGCAGCATACCCATAGCCGTGGCATTGATGATGAAGGGGCTTACACCAGGTGCTGCACTTGTATTGTTGATGGCGGGACCTGCCTGTAGCATGGCAAGCGTATTGGTGGTGAGTAAGGTGATGGGCAAACGCACATTGGTTGCATATCTTTTTTCAATTATCATAGGAGCCGTGGCATTTGGGCTTGCCACTGATTATCTTTTGCCCAGAGCATGGTTTGTGTCTCACTTGGTGGCGAACGACGTATGTTGCGAGGAAAGCGGCAGTCTGTTTGCCTCCGGCTGTGCTGTTCTCCTGTTTGTCCTGCTGGCTAATGCGTGGATTCTCCGGAAACTACCATATAATAGAAAAAAGGAAATAAATCAATCAGATGCGTCAACTACAACAAATAAAAAAGCACATAACAAAATGAAACAAACATTTATCATCAACGGCATGACCTGCAATCATTGCCGTATGTCTGCCGAGAAAACCATTCTCTCGGTAAAAGGTGTCACATCCGCTTCGGTGGATTTAGGCAGCAAGAAAGCTGTGGTCGAAGGAGAATTCTCGACCGAAGAAGTATGCAAGGCAGTGGAAGAGATAGGATTCACTTGCACAGTACTCTGACAGGCACGAGAATCCATATCAAAAACATGTGTTGCCCCTGTTGCATCAATGCGATAGGGGCAATTCTCACTTCGATGAATCTCACCGCTAAGGAGATTCAACTTGGTGATGCTGTGGTTGTGACGAA
>CALZFJ010000178.1 GCA_945645715.1 uncultured Prevotellaceae bacterium
GCATCACTATTCCCTACTGGGAAGAAAGCCTCGCCCGCTGCATTGCCGAACTGAAACAGAAATAACTACTAATTATACATATATATAAGGATTAAACTATCGTGGCTAACTTAACTACTGAAATCGCGAAACGTCGCACTTTTGCAATCATATCACACCCTGATGCCGGTAAGACTACGCTCACCGAGAAACTGCTTCTCTTTGGTGGCGCTATCCACGTGGCCGGTGCCGTGAAGTCGAACAAAATCAAGAAAACCGCAACCTCCGACTGGATGGAAATCGAGAAACAGCGCGGTATCTCGGTGGCGACTTCGGTGATGGGTTTCAACTATGGCGACTACAAAATCAATATTCTCGACACCCCGGGTCACCAAGACTTCGCCGAGGACACCTATCGCACCCTCACTGCGGTGGATAGCGTAATTATCGTGGTCGATGTGGCTAAAGGTGTGGAGCAACAGACTCGCAAACTCATGGAGGTATGCCGCATGCGCAACACTCCTGTAATCATATTCGTGAACAAGCTCGACCGCGAAGGTCGCGACCCCTTTGATATTCTCGACGAGCTTGAAAGCGAGCTGAAAATCAGCGTGCGTCCGCTTAGCTGGCCTATCAATATAGGTGCCCGCTTCAAGGGCGTTTACAACATCTATGAAGGCGGGCTCGACCTATTCACCCCCGACAAGCAGAAGGTGACCGAGCGCGTGGAAATCGACGACATCAACGACCCTGCTATCGATGCTGCAGTGGGCGAAGCCGATGCCCAAAAGCTGCGCGACGACCTGGAGCTGATCGAGGGCGTTTATCCCGAATTTAGCGAAGCCGACTACTTGAGCGGAAAGGTTGCACCGGTATTCTTCGGTTCGGCACTCAACACCTTCGGTGTGAAGGAGCTGCTCGACTGCTTCGTGCGCATCGCGCCATCGCCTCGCCCAACAAAGGCTGAGGAGCGCACTGTGGAGCCACAAGAGGAAGCTTTCACCGGCTTCGTTTTCAAGATTCACGCCAATATGGACCCCAACCACCGCAGCTGTATAGCTTTCGTCAAGGTATGCTCGGGCATATTCCGCCGCAATGCCAACTACAAGCACATTCGTAGCGGAAAAATGCTCAAATTCTCATCGCCTACGGCTTTCATGGCGCAGAAAAAGGATATTGTAGACGAAGCCTATCCCGGCGACATCGTGGGTATCCCCGACAACGGCACATTCAAGATTGGCGACACGCTCACCGAGGGCGAAAACCTCCACTATCGCGGCTTGCCAAGCTTCTCGCCCGAAATGTTCAAGTATATCGAAAACACCGACCCGATGAAGACCAAGCAGCTCAACAAGGGCGTAGAGCAACTTATGGACGAAGGTGTGGCACAGCTCTTCGTGAACCAATTCAACGGCCGAAAGATTATCGGCACCGTGGGACAGCTGCAATTTGAGGTGATTCAATACCGACTTCTACATGAGTATGGCGCACAATGCCGCTGGGAACCCATTCACCTCTACAAAGCCTGCTGGATTGAGAGCGATGATGCCGATGCACTCGAAGCCTTCAAGCGCCGCAAACACCAGTTTATGGCTCTCGACCGCGAGGGTCGCGACGTTTTCCTTGCCGACTCGGGCTATGTGCTCCAGATGGCACAGAGCGACTTCCCCAAAATCCGTTTCCACTTCACCAGCGAATTTTAACCAACCGCTACATCACCGCCTCTTAAAAATCACGGTGACTGTCGGCAAAACAAATACCCCACTATACAAGGCTGCGCAAACCGTTAAGCGCAGCCTTTTTTCATATCATCAGCCCAAATTGGTGCCCGCAGCGATATTTTGGGAAAATTGTGAAATATTTCATTGCCCGACGGCAATTTTTTTGCGGGAAAATTGTTACTTTTGCGCATATAAAAGTAATTGACAAACTAAAAACGTGAATAGCTATATGTCGCAGGCTGCCAAACGAGATAGTGTGGTTATCATACCCACCTACAACGAGAAAGAAAATATCGCCAATATCATCGGTGTGGTTCTATCGCTGCCACACGAATTTGATGTGCTGATCATCGATGACAACTCGCCCGACGGCACTGCCGCGATAGTGAAGGGGCTTATTAAGGAGAATCCTGAGCGCATTCATCTGGTGGAACGCTCCGGGAAGCTCGGTCTTGGCACTGCCTACATCGCCGGTTTCAAGTGGGCGCTCGAGCGTCACTATGAGTATATCATCGAGATGGACGCCGACTTCTCCCACAATCCCAACGACCTGATTCCTTTGCGCAAAGCCTGCGCCGAGGAGGGCGCCGACCTATCGGTTGGCTCTCGCTACATCACCGGCGTCAATGTGGTAAACTGGCCTATGGGGCGCGTGGTCATGTCGTACTACGCAAGTGCCTATGTGCGTATCATCACCGGTATGTCGGTACGCGACACCACCGCCGGATTTGTGTGCTACTCGCGCCGCGTGCTCGAGGCTATCGAACTCGACAAGGTGGAATTTAAGGGTTACGCTTTCCAGATTGAAATGAAATTCACCGCCTATAAGCTTGGTTTCAAGATTAAGGAGGTGCCTATCATCTTTGTGAACCGCGTGCTCGGCACAAGCAAAATGAACACAAGCATCTTCGGCGAAGCCGTGTTTGGAGTAATCAAACTGAAGGTAAACAGCTGGTTAGGCAAGTATAAACCGGTGAAAAAGTAGTGACAGAATGAGCCGCAGGATTCTATATAATGCCTCTATTATCAATGAGGGCACTACGCAGACAGGTTATGTGATTATCGAGGGCGACAAGATTGCTGCCGTAGGGCAAGGTGCTCCCGATGAAGGAGTTATGGCTTCGTGCGACATTGCCGACGACCTTGCCGGCGCAATGCTATTGCCGGGCGTTATCGACGACCAGGTGCACTTTCGCGAGCCGGGTCTCACTCACAAAGCCGACATAGCAAGCGAAAGCCGCGCTGCTGTGGCAGGTGGCGTGACTTCGTTTATGGATATGCCGAATACCATACCCCAAACCACTGATATTGAAGCCCTTGAATGGAAATTTGCCAGAGCTGCCGAAACTTCGGCAGCTAATTTCAGCTTCAACATCGGTGCTACCAACGACAATATGCAAGTGCTTGAGCAAGTGGATTTTAGTCGCGTGTGTGGCGTGAAGGCATTTCTTGGCTCCTCAACCGGAAATATGCTCGTCGATGACAAATCGGCTCTACAAAGGCTTTTCAGCGCGATTCCGGCGATAATTGCGGTACACTCTGAAGATGAGGCGATTATACGCGCAAACCGCGAACGGTACGTCTCAGAGCGAGGTGACAACCTTCCCGTGGAACTGCACCCTTTAATCCGCTCTACCGAAGCCTGTTACGTATCTACTGCACGTGCCGTGGAGCTTGCCGAGCGTTGTGGCACGCGCCTGCACGTGTTTCACCTCTCAACCGAACGCGAGCTGTCACTTTTCAGCGATGCTCCCATTGAGCAAAAGCATATCACTGCCGAGGTGTGCGTGCATCATCTGTGGTTCTACGACCGCGACTATGCCCGCCTTGGCAACCGCATAAAGTGCAACCCTGCCGTAAAGACACTCGCCGACCGTGAGGCTCTGCGTGAGGCTCTGCGCAGCGGACGCCTCGACGTGGTGGCTACCGACCACGCTCCGCACCTGCTCAGCGAGAAGGAGGGAAACTGCCTGAAAGCTGCATCGGGAATGCCTCTCGTGCAGTTCTCGCTCGTGGCTATGCTCGAAATGGCTCGCGATGGTATCTTTACTCCCGAACTCGTGGTGGAAAAGATGTGCCATGCTCCAGCCAGGCTATATCGCATCGACCGCCGAGGGTTCATTCGCCCCGGTTACTACGCTGACCTTGCCGTGGTGCGGCGCGATGATGCAGGGCACACCATCAGCGATGCCGACGTAATCTCGAAGTGTGGCTGGACTCCTTTCGACGGCACCGTGATGCACCACCGCGTGGAGCGCACATTTGTGAATGGCGAGGAGGCGTTCAACGCCAACGGCATCAATGGCTCCGGCAGCTGCATCAACGAATCGGTGCGCGGCAGCCGCCTGCTCTTCAATGTGTAAGTAGGCACACGCTACTACTGTTTGAGTGCCTCCATCATCTCGCAGCTCTTGGCATTATAATAGAAAACTATGCGGTTCTGAAGCACCTCGCGGAGTAGTTCTACCTCACTTTGCGACAATCCCGCACTATGGCTATTCACATAGCGTTTCAGAGCTTCCTGCAGATTGTTGAGCATTTCAAGAATATACGTCAATTGGTCGTCGGCCGACGGCAAGCCTTTCAGGTCGTGCTGCCAACACTTCTCCAGCGCATCAAGCCCGCCCTGCTTTAGCTGATTGAAACGATTGGCTTTAGCATTGACCTCGCTGTCGCGGTTCTCCATCTTCTTCACACTCGCACTGGTATTATTGAGTACACCTCGCATTGAGTCGATCTGCGCTGTGGCATGAGCTTTCACTATGTCGATATTGGCACGAGTGGTGGCAACAACCATCTGGAGCGAATCAATCTTCTCTTGCGATTCGCTTTTCACAACGCTGTCGGTCCCAAACCAAGTAGCAGCCGACACCACAATAATGATTTTCACATAAATCGCCTTGCGAAGCACAGCTTTCACCTTGTCGAAACTTGCCATGGCTTTCTTTAGCTCGGCTATGCTCTGGTAACGTTCCTCGATAGGCCGAAGGCACTTGCCTATGATGCGCTTATAGCGCCACCCCGGATTCAGACCCTTCAGAATGACACCGATGCTGTAGATGTCGTTGCGCACATCAGCCTCTGCCACAGCGGCTTGTTCGGGCGACATATATCGGCGAGTTCCGGCAGGCTGCTTGAGTATGGCGTTGCGGTCGCTGTCGGCAAGACCGAAGTCGATAATCTTCAGCGTACCGCCATTGGTGGCTACCATGATGTTCGATGGCTTCAAGTCGCGGTGAGCAATACCGCACGAGTGAACGTATTCCACGGCATTGAGCAGCTGCCCGGCAATCTGCCGACGCTCGGCTCGCGATGTGTGGCTCTCAGCCCACACATCGAGCGTAACACCCTCC
>CALZFJ010000179.1 GCA_945645715.1 uncultured Prevotellaceae bacterium
ATGGATAATCGACATAAAGGGCTACAAGGCATGGAGCCGGTTCTTTGAGTCGTTTGGCATCAATCCGCTGTTCCTCTATGTGCTTGGCGGCGTGCTTGGCATACTGTTTGGAAGCGTGAAAGTGCCGATGGCAGATGGAATGATATCAATCAAGTCGCTGATATATAAGGAGGCACTCATTCCGCTGCTTGGCGATGCCACGGTAGCATCGTGTGTGTATGCGTTGCTCTTCGTATGCTTGAATTGGAGTATTGGTTATATATTGTATAAAAAGAAAATTTACATAAAGATATGATTTTAATAGCTGACTGTGGATCGACCAAAATAGATTGGTGCGTCCTCAATGGTAAAGAGAAAGTGGCTCAAGTGTTCACCTGCGGTATGAACGCAATGATGCTCACAGAGGAGGAAATGTTTGAGACAATCAAGAAAGAGCTCGTTCCTCAATTAAACGGTATGGAAATTACCGAAGTGTATTACTATGGTGCAGGCTGCCTATTTGAGAATGTGTGCAACAATGTGCGCAATGCCATAAAGCGTAACATTCCTTCTGCCGAGAAGATAGAGGTGCAGAGCGACCTGCTTGCTGCTGCACGCGCACTGTGCGGCGATAAACCGGGCATAGCTTGCATTCTTGGCACCGGCTCCAACTCGTGCTACTACGATGGCAAGGAGATAGTGGATAATGTGTCGCCTCTTGGCTATATTCTTGGTGATGAGGGTAGTGGCGCTGTTCTTGGAAAGCTCCTTGTGGGCGATGTGCTTAAGAACCAGCTTCCGAAGGAGCTTTGCGACAAATTCATGGAGCAATTCGGACTGACCCGCCAGATTATCATCGAGAATGTGTATCGCAAGCCGGCTGCCAACCGCTTCCTTGCTTCGCTTTCTCCGTTCCTGATTCAGAACATCGAGGAGCCGGCAGTGCATCGCCTCGTGCTCAACGCATTCAAGGCATTCTTTGTGCGCAACATTGAGAATTATGCCAACTACAAGGAGATGCCTGTGAGCTTTGTAGGCTCAATTGCCTGCTACTATAAGGACGTGCTCAAGGAGGCCGCCGATGCACTCTACATCAAGCTTGGCACTATCATCAAGAGCCCTATGGAGGGATTGCTTGAGTATCACTCAAAGTGAGAGGTGAGAAGTGAGAGGTGAGAGGTAAGAGGTGAGAGAGCCTTTGGAGGGATACTTGATGCTTCTTCCTCGGCACTTGATTATTCGATTTTAAATACACAAACTAAAAATAACGATAACTATGGCATTTGTAAAGATTAGTGAACAATCGTCGCTATACAATGACTTGGAGAAGAAGTCGGTGCTTGAGATTCTAACCGACATCAACACTGAGGACCACAAGGTGGCTGATGCGGTGCAGAAGGCGATTCCGCAAATCGAGAAGCTTGTGACCGGCATTGTAGAGCGCATGAAGCGTGGCGGCCGCATCTTCTATATGGGAGCAGGCACATCGGGTCGCCTCGGTGTGCTCGATGCATCGGAGATTCCACCTACATTCGGTATGGACCCATCGTGGGTGATTGGCATCATCGCCGGTGGCGACACTGCACTGCGTAACCCGGTGGAGAATGCCGAAGACGACACCGCACAGGGCTGGAAGGACTTGCAGGCATTCAATGTGAACGAGAAGGACACCGTGATAGGTATTGCTGCCTCGGGAACTACGCCCTACGTGATTGGCGCCCTCAAGGAGGCTCGCGCTCACGGCTGCCTCACCGGCTCTATTTCGAGCAACCCCGATTCGCCTATCAGCGAGGCTGCCGAAGTGCCCATTGAGATGATAGTGGGTCCGGAGTATGTAACCGGAAGTTCGCGCATGAAGTCGGGAACCGGTCAGAAGATGATTTGCAACATGATCACAACCTCGGTGATGATAAAGATGGGGCGCGTGAAGGGCAACAAGATGGTTAATATGCAGCTGTCGAATGCCAAGCTCGTTGACCGCGGCACCCGCATGGTGGTGGAGGAGCTTGGACTTCCCTACGATGAGGCAAAGCGCCTGTTGCTGCTCCATGGCTCGGTGAAGAATGCCGTAGATGCTTATAGAGGAGTGTAATGGCTATGAGAAAGTGGATAATGGCACTTGCTGCTGTGTGTGGCATAGCCGGAATGATGCAGGCACAGGAAAAATATGAATATAATGAGTTCTACTACCAGCGCAGCAGCCTCTTTGAGCTGCTGCCGGTGGGGAACGATGATATTGTGTTTTTCGGCAACAGCATCACCAATGGCTGTGAATGGCATGAGCTATTCGGCGACTCGCACATAAAGAACCGCGGCATATCGAGCGATGTGATTCAGGGTCTCTACGACCGCTGCGAGCCGATGATGAAGGGTCAGCCGCGAAAGGTGTTCCTGATGTGTGGTGTGAACGATATTTCGCACAATCTCACTGCCGACAGTATTGCCACAGCTATGGAGAAGCTGATAGTGCACATGAAGGAGCTTTCGCCTCGCACCGAGATATACTTGCAGAGCATGTTGCCCATCAACAATGATTTCCGCCGCTACAAGGCAATGCTCGGCAAGGAGCAAGTGATAGTGGAGTGCAATGTGCGCTTCAAGGCACTTGCGGCGAAGCTCGGCGTGACGTGGATCGACCTCTATGCGCTGTTTGCCGATGCCGACGGGAAAATGCCGCGCCAATACACCAACGATGGCCTTCACTTGCTTGGCCCCGCCTACATAGTGTGGCGCGATGCCATCGCAAAGTATGTGAAATAGAGATGTTGAGTTGTGTAATATAGCCCAAACAAAAGCAATGACCCCTGTCTCAGTTATTTGTGGCAGGGGTCATTCCTTCAAAAAGTTTGTTCTCATATAATTTCACTTTTAGAACGACCATGCAGTCTCGGTTGCATCACGGCATGGCTGTTCCACAAATTTTCGACTTCTTTCCGGTATTGAGGAGAGAAAATTTAGGGTAGAATCAGCGTAATTCTCAGAATAAATAATTATTTTTGCATTTACATAATGGAATAGAATGGAGAAGACACTCTACATAATCAGTGGATGTAATGGAGCCGGGAAAACAACGGCTTCATACACGGTATTGCCTGAGATATTAGATTGCAGGGAATACGTTAATGCTGATGAGATAGCAAAGGGTCTATCGCCTTTCAATCCGGAATCAGTTGCAATAGAAGCGGGACGCCTAATGCTTGAGAGGATAGATTATCTGATGACAGCAGGAGTTTCTTTTTCAATAGAGACCACACTTGCAACCAAGTCGTATGTGAATCTTGTGAGACGAGCTCACAAACAAGGGTATAATGTGAAATTATTGTTTTTTTGGCTCGAATCGCCTGAAATGGCAAAACTACGAGTTGCGGAAAGAGTGGCAAAAGGTGGTCATAATATACCGGAAGACGTGATAGAACGAAGGTATTATGCCGGAATAAGAAATCTTTTCAATCTTTTCATGAATGAAGTGGATTATTGGGCTATTTTTATGAATACCAAGAAACCTATGACTTCGATAGCAGTTGGAGGAATGGCATTTGAGAAACATATAATTGAGGTAGAATTATATAACAAAATGGTTGAGATATGGCAGAACAAGAGGTGAAAATATTCACAGAGAAGTTGCGGTGTGGGCTTCTGTTGGCAGAGAAGCGGCTGTTGCAGGAGCGTGCTGCACGTGGAGAGACTGTGATATTGTCGGACGAGCAAGGAAATCCTATTGTGGTGCCGGCAAAGGATATTATTGCTGCGCACAGGGAGTATCAGTGATAAGGTCTATGGTACACCGGTTGTGGTATGGGCTGCTGAGTGTGGCTATGTTTATGTAAAACGGAATTGATATGGTGAAACTTGGAATTGTGATACCGTGCTACAATGAGGAGGCTGTGGTTGCCGACACGGCTGCTGAGGTGCTGGGGATTCTTGGCGACCTTGTGCAGCGTGAGGTGATTTCTGCCGATAGTTTTGTGCTCTTTGTGAACGATGGCAGTACCGACTCTACGTGGCAGCTTATTACAGGGCTTCACTCACAGGATAGCCGGGTGAAAGGGCTTAATCTGCTCAGCAATGTGGGCCAGCAGAATGCTATTATGGCAGGAATGATGACCGTGCGTGAGCGCGTGGATGCCGTTGTGACCATTGATGCCGACCTACAGGACGATATCACTTGCCTTGAGAAGATGCTCGGCTACTATAGCGAGGGGTGCGACATAGTGTATGGCGTGCGTGAGAGCCGTGAGGTGAATGGCTACTTCAAGCGCACCACGGCGCGAATGTTCTACCGCTTGCAGCGGGCACTTGGGGTGAAAATTGTGGACAACCATGCCGATTTCCGCCTCATGAGCCGCCGTGCGCTCGATGAATTGGCAAAATACAAGGAGCGTGTGCTCTATCTGCGTGGCATTGTGCCGCTGCTGGGACTGCGGTCGTCTGAGGTGAGCTATCGTTTTCGTGAAAGAAAGGCGGGGAAGTCGAAATACACGCTCGGAAAGATGCTAAATCTGGGAGTAGATGGAATCACCGGCTTTTCGGCTACTCCCATCAACTATATTATCGGCACAGGCTGCCTGTTTCTTGTGGTGAGCTTCTTCATGATGCTTTATATCCTGTGGTCGTTCTTTGTGGGACGTGCTGTTTCGGGCTGGACCTCGATAATGCTCTCTATGTGGTTTATCGGGGCTATGATATTGCTGTCGATAGGGGTGATAGGGAAGTATATCGCCAATATATTTGCCGAGGTTAAGCGGCGCCCGCTCTATCACATCGACACCTTCCTCGACTGATGAAGCGGGTGATTTGGTGAAAAATTGTTGAATAATCTCATATTTTTGCAGTTGGGCTTTGATATGTGAATATTTAGGGCTAATTTTACAATTTTGAAACTGACAAAAACAAAAACAGGATATGAGAGATTACAAAGAATCACACTTTATCAAGAGAATTGCCGTAGCACTGCTTGCTGTGACGGCATTGTTTAATGCAAGTGCGCAAGAAGCACCACAGGTGCCGACCACACTGTTCCCTTATCCCGTGGCTCCCG
>CALZFJ010000180.1 GCA_945645715.1 uncultured Prevotellaceae bacterium
AGTGCGCGCACACAGTTTCGGCAATCAGCTCAAATGTCACCTGTCGCTTCGACACTTTCACGGCATTTGCCAGCACAGCACGTGCCAGGTCGATGGTGATGTCGTGGTTGAGCATAGTGGCATGAGCAAGCAGCGACACCACTATTCCCTCAAGCTCGCGCACACTGTCGGTCACATTCGACGCAATGAAGTCGAGCACATCGGCAGGAATTGCAAGTCCGTCCTGATAGGCTTTCATCGCCAGCACCTCCCGACGCAGATCATAGTCGGGGCGGTTAAGCTCCACGGTCATGCCCCACTTGAAGCGGTTAATGAGTCGCGGCATCATTCCGTCCATGTCGGTCGGGCGGCAGTCACTCGACAGAATCAGCTGCTTCTGGTTCTGGTGCAGGTGATTAAATATGTGATAGAATGTGTTCTGCGTTCCTGTCTTGCCGGCAAATTCCTGTATGTCGTCAACTATCAGCACATCAATGCTCTGATAAAAGTTGATAAAGTCATTGAATTTGTTCTGACTCACTGCCGTGGTATATTGGCGCTCAAACACCGGTGCGGTGATATAGAGTACTCTGCTCCGGGGATTGTTCTCCTTTATCTTTATGCCTATCGCTTCAATGAGGTGCGTCTTGCCCACGCCTGTCGGTCCGAAGATGAAAAGCGGGTTAAACGTCTTGCAATTAGGGTCGGCTGCTATCGCCTTACCTATGCTCAACGGCAACTTGTTGCTCATACTTCCGCAGTAGTTCTCAAATGTGTATTTAGGATTGAGCTGCGGATCGATGTCGGCATACTCGATCTTCGCAAATGGATTCGCGGGCTGCTGGGCAGCCTTCTCTACTTTGTTGGTGATAATTGTGCTCTTGTTAAGTCCCTGCAACTCTATGTTGGTCTCGGGGTTCTTCACCACCGAGTAGAGGTAGCGCAACTTAAAGCTATTGCCAAATACCTTAGTAAATATAGGCTTGAGAATATTCGCATACTTCTCTTCGAGCGTTTCGGCAAAATAGAGCGACGGCACCTCGAGCAGTATCGTGTTGCGGGCATCAAAGCCCTTATACACGATGGGCTCAAACCAAGCATCATACTGGGCTTGAGGCACATTATCCTTGATTATCTCAAGGCATTTGCTCCATCTGTTATCGTTCATTTCTTGCTTCATTCTCTATTATTCGTTACTTTTGGCGATACAAAATTTGCAAAAACATTTCAAATAAAAAAATCATTTATTATTTGGTTTTTTAATATTTTTTTAAACCCTCTGAATTTCAACCATTTGCATACTTAAAGCTTTACTTTTTAAAGTATTACTCTAAATTCGCGGTTGAAGCAGCTTGATTTATAGATATTTGCAACTATCGTCGCTTCGCCCATATCTTCAGTCACTTCATTTTGTTGGCACTCCCTATGTGCCGATTGAGTATTTGTTTTATAGATATTTACAAAAATCTTCGCACCGACGCTTATTTATACAAATTCTAAATAAGCAATCGGTGCAGATTTTGATGCTGCTCTTTAGAATATCTTAAACGTAACGTAGCGCTTGGGATTCTTGCGCAAGTCGATGAAAAGCGAGTCGAGGCTCACCACTGTGTGGTCGATGTGGTTGTAAAGTCCACGGTCGTTGAGCAGAAGTCCAAGGCTCGAATCGGTACCGTTCACCTTGTCGGTGATAAGGCGCAGATTGTTGGTTGTGGCATTGAGGTTGCTCATCGTGGAATCTATTGGCATCTCCTTGAGCGACGCCGACACCTGGGCAAGGTCGGCTGTCATGGCATTGATGTTGCAAGTGATGCTATCCACATTCTTCACAATGCCGGGCACCTGACCGCCAAGCACCTTAGTGAGCTGGCGGCTGCTCAGCTCCAGATTGGCAGTAATGGCATCGAGGCGGTCGATCGACTTCACAAGTGCAGGATTACCCACCACCTGGTTAAGACTCGTGAGAATGCTGTCGATTTTCGGCATGATGGCTGCAACGCTTGGCAGCAGCTCATTGCTCACATTCTCCATAAGTCCGACCTGATTCTTGCCTACTATATCTGCCCCCACCTCATAGTATTGGGGATTCTTTGCAAGGTTAAGCGCAATCTGTGCAGTGCCGAGCATATCGGTCACTATCACAGCCTCCGAGTTCACCGGAATCTTCAAATCCTTGTCGAGACTCAGCTGCACGCGCAATTTGCCTGTTTCATATTCATAGACTATCTCTCGCACCAATCCCACCTGGAAGCCATTGATGGTCACGGGAGCTGAGTCGGTAAGACCATCTACCTTCTCGAAGTGGGCATAATAGAAATTTACCGGGGTAAAGAGATTTATACCCTTCAAGTAGTTAATGCCCCAAAAAAGACATGCCAGGCTCACCAATACGGTGATGGCTATCTTCACTTCCTTTGAAAAAAACTTCTTCATCTTTTATTATTCGTGTATCTTTTATTATTCAGTTTATAACTCTCCTTCGATGCCGAGGCAATTACCCGGCTCTGTTATCTAAAGAATCCGCTTTCCATCTTTGAAAGCCACGATAAACGCCTGCTTAAATAGAGGGCGGACCTTGCTTTTCAATATCTTGAGAGCTTCTTTCTCACTCTTGGCGGCTCCGTAGGTGTATTTCCACAACCCCTTGTCGCGGTAACACTCCACGCCTTCAAGCCCCTTGAATTCGGCAGAACCATCAGCCAACTTCTTGCTGCCGGTGAGGAACTGCACCTTATATACGGTATGCCCCGCCTTTGTTGCAGTGGCATCTTTCGCATCTTTAACGTTGCCCTCCGGCTTCGGTGTAGCTGTCGCCCTTGCCACATCGTCTTCCTGCTTCGCCTTATCGCGTGCCTTGCGTGAGCCTGAGGCTGCTGCCTCATCTTTGCGCCCGTCGTGCTTCGCCTTGCGGTCGGTAGCTTTCACACCATCGTAGTAACGTTCAAAGGCATTGTATAGCGACTTTGCCATCTTTTCCTTCCCGCTCTTCGACGTGAGGAAGTTCTCCTCCGTAGGGTTGCAGATGAAGTCGAGCTCCACAAGCACCGCCGGCATACTCGTGCGTGCCAGCACCAAGAATCCGGCCTGACGCACTCCCTTGTCGGCTCTTCCGGCTGTCTTCACAAATTCGCGCTGCACCATTGTGGCAAAATTCACACTTTGCTCCATGTGAATGTTCTGGCTCAGCTCAAACATTATGTACGACTCCGTGCTCGTGGGGTCGAAGCCCTGATAAGTGGTAGAGTAGTCATCTTCAAGCGAAATCACCGAGTTCTCCCGCTTTGCCACCTCAAGGTTCTCCTCCGAGCGGTGCAGACCAAGCGTGTAGGTCGCGCTGCCGCGAATCGTCTTGCGGTTCTTTGCCTTCTTTGCCACCGAGTTGGTGTGAATCGACACAAAGAGGTCGCCATTTCGCTTGTTGGCGATGTCGCAACGTTCCTGCAGGGTGAGATACTTGTCGCAGTCGCGGGTATATACCACTTCTACCCCTTCAAGGTTACGCTTGATCATGCTGCCAAACTCCAAGGCAACAGCAAGATTGATATTCTTCTCATAACTGTGCACACCGAGCGCACCCTTGTCGCGCCCTCCGTGTCCGGCGTCTATCACTATCGTAAACGCCCACAGCCGCTGTGGCAACATGATTGCCGCCACCACGAGAAAAATATGTAGCACCTTGCATCTATTCATTCGTGCCTCCATTTAACTTGCAAATTTAGCAATTTACCCACAATCTTCTGCAACAAATTCCCATTTTTCACACTATAACCGCAATTTTTCCTATTTTTCCATTTTCTTTACTATTCTTTTGCACCATACTTCGTTTTTATGTAATTTTGCATTCACACTTACAGTTTTTTTTGCATTATGGATAATCACAAGATTTATGGGCTGATTGGATATCCGCTCGTTCACAGTTTCTCGCGTAACTATTTCAACCGTAAATTTGAAGCCGAAGGTATCGATGCCGAATACCTCAACTTTGAAATCGACGATATCGGGCACCTCATGGAGGTACTGAGCGAGTACCCACAACTTGCAGGCCTCAATGTGACTATCCCCTACAAGGAGCAGGTGAAGCCTTATCTCGACGAAATCGACGACGATGCCGCACAGATTGGCGCCGTCAATGTAATTAAGATTATCCACGATGGCAACGACCTGAAACTCAAAGGCTTCAACAGCGACGTGGTGGGATTCTGCGACTCGCTGAAGCCGCTCTTGCTGCCCACTCACACCAAGGCTCTCGTGCTTGGCACAGGCGGTGCCGCTAAGGCAGTGGCTCACGGCCTGCGAAGCCTCGGCATCGAGCCGCATTTCGTGTCGCGTCGCAAGTCGGCTGAAACGTTCACCTATGAGGAACTAACCCGCGCCATCATCGCCGAACACACGGTGATTGTCAATACCACTCCTCTCGGAATGTATCCTCACATGGACGAATGTCCCGACATTCCCTACCGTGTCCTCTCGAAGAATCACATCTGCTACGACCTCATCTACAACCCTGACGAGACGCTTTTCCTCAAGAATGCTCGCGAGCAAGGTGCCGTAACCAAAAACGGACTCGAAATGCTCCTTCTCCAAGCTTTCAAGTCCTACGAAATATGGAACAACTGACCGCGTCACCATGCTTTCCAAAGCCCCACTGCTGCGCTGCCTCGTGCCACTTTCCATCGGCATAATCATTGCCGACTATGCTACATTGCCGCTTTGGACAGTCATTGCAATGCTCGGTGTGGCACTATTGCTCCTTATCGTGGCTGAATGGTGGGTAGCAAAATCACCGGTTCGCGCCATTCGGCTCTCCTACCTCCCCACCACGGTCCTTATCGTGGTGTGCGCTCTTGTTGGAATCTTCACTGCTGTGCTTCACAGCACGGTGCCAATCTCCGCCGAAGCTATCTCAGGCAAAGCCATCACCTGCAGCATTGAGCAAATCTCCCACCGCGAATCCTCCACCGAACTTACAGCCACACTCCTTCCTCGCGAAAAACAAGAAGAATACGGGGACTCCGAAGCCCCCACCCCATCCGGCAG
>CALZFJ010000181.1 GCA_945645715.1 uncultured Prevotellaceae bacterium
GCTCCCTTACCCGATTCAGTGCGAATTGGGCAAGTTTCTTTGGCTGTATTTCAGATAGTTATCTTTTCCTTAAAATCAAATTTTTTTCATTTTTGGGCTAAAAATCGTATCAGCAGGGTAAAGCTCTTGGAGATATGTCTCATCAGTTCGGCAAAATTCATCAGTTGTTCCAGGATACTGCCCTGTGGTACGAATTTTTTTATTACTTTTGCGGTGTGATTGAGCTTATACGCGTCAATCGAACGTCTTTGGTCAAATGTCTTCATTTTTCAACGTAACTAATTGATTCTCACCTATAAAGTTACGAAAAATTTGTCACTTGACCAAATTTTCAGGCACTTATTTTGTTGAAAATCAACAAAATAACCCTATCCATAAGACCATAACATCCACTATAAAAGTACCCCTCTCATTGAGAACGCAACGCAATCTTAAATGAAAGAGCCGTGTCTCATATATATAGTTTCAGGGCTTGGGGTGTGGGAAATTCGTGTTTTTGTTGTATTTTTGCAGAAAAGAAAACGAGAAGGATATGAAAAATGTGCTTGTGACCGGAGCTGACGGTTTTATCGGCTCTCATCTGGTGGAATTACTGCTCGGCGAGGGCTACAACGTCCGCGCCTTGAGTTTCTATAATTCGTTCAACTACTGGGGCTGGCTCGACGACGTTCACCACGAGCGTCTTGAGGTGGTGTGCGGCGATGTGCGCGACCCGAATTTCTGCCGCACCATTGTGCGTGGCTGCGACACTGTGCTGCATCTTGCCGCTCTCATTGCCATTCCTTACAGCTACGTTGCCCCCGACAGCTATGTTGATACCAACATCAAGGGCACGCTCAACATCTGCCAAGCTGCCCGCGACGAGGGCGTGGAGCGTGTGGTGGTGACTTCGACCAGCGAGGTGTATGGTACCGCGCAGTATGTGCCTATCGACGAGAAGCACCCGCGACAGCCGCAGTCGCCCTATTCGGCTACGAAAATCGGTGCCGATGCCATTGCCAAGAGTTTCTGCAATGCCTTTAATCTGCCGGTGGTGATTGCCCGCCCGTTCAACACCTACGGTCCGCGGCAGTCGGCTCGTGCTATCATTCCCACCATCATCACGCAGATTGCCAATGGCGCACGCGAAATAAAGGTGGGCGACCTCACACCTACGCGCGACTTCAACTATGTGAAGGACACCTGCCGAGGCTTCCTTGCCCTTGCCACTACGCCGGGCATCGAAGGTGAGGAAATCAACATTGCCACCAATTCTGAAATCTCGATGGCCGACACGCTGAAGCTGATTGCCGAGATTATGGGTAGCGACGTGCAGTGGGTTACCGACCCCGAGCGTCTGCGCCCGGGCAAGTCGGAGGTGTTCCGCCTGTGGGGCGACAACACCAAGATAATGAGCCTCACCGACTGGCGTCCGCAGTATGACATCCGCCGCGGACTCACCGAAACCGTCGCGTGGTTCACCAATCCCGCCAACCTCGCCAAGTACAAGAGCGGCATCTACAACCGCTAAATCACCCCCGATGTGGTGAGTAGATCGCTGATAATATAATGATGCTGCGCTCGTAAAGCTCGGGTGCAGCATCATTTGTTACATATCTTCGAGTGAAAGCACTGTTTCTTCAACAGTGTAGCCGTGTAAAACCTTTGTCTTCAACTGTTCCACTTTTTCTCTGAATACTTCGGGCTTGAAGTTTTTGCGCTGTCGCTTCACCTCCACGGCAATAGCATAATTCTTCAGGGTTCTAAGCCCTACGATGTCAATTTCATTCTCCGAGCCGCCTTTCTCCCACCAGCCGCCAAGTTCGATAAATTCATGGCTTTCCATCATTTTCAGTTTAAACCAGTTTTCAAGCGCACGGCCTGAGAATGTGGCGTAGTCGTTTTTAACAATCTCTCGAAGTGCATCAAAATTGCGTAGCTCGATGATTGTCTGGTGCCGGTTGAAATAGTTAAACCAGAATCGCAGGAAATTGTCGGTGATTTCATAACGCACGCTCTGTGAACGCGGCTTGGCAAGAATGGGACGGACGCGCTTGATTAGTGAATAGTCTTCTATCAATCGCTTCAGATGTCCGGCAACTGTGATTCCCCCGAGTGATGATTCAATTTTTCCCTGAGTATTCAAGCCCGATGCGATGCAGCTTAATATTGAAAAATACTCTCCATAGTCTTTCCCAAATTCTTCAATCAGCAAGTTGCGTCCTTCATTGATAAAGGGAGAATTGTCGCGAACCACATAGTCGAAGATGCCATCAATCGATAAATCCGTGTCCTCGCAAAGCAATTCCACATATTTTGGCACGCCACCCGTTATGGTGTAGAGGGCAAGTAATTCATCGTTGGTGTAATCTTTGCGGAAATCTCCCATAATCTCCTTCAGTGTGTCGGTTTCAAATCCCGACAGGCGAAGGTTGTAGTCGGCTCGTCCGAATAATGGCTCGTGGTAGCTTTCAAAAATCTTACGCATCATTGAATACACAGAACCCATGAGCAAGAGATTCACATGTGTGTCGTTGCGATAAGTATCCCAGATGTTCTGCATATCGCTGAACACCGACTGATTGATATTTGCAAACTCCTGGAACTCGTCGATAATCAGCGAGAATTTTATTCGTTTCCCCAATCCCATAGTGTAGAGGAATAGTTCGCTGAACGACCCTATGCCACCGGGCACATACTCTCCAAGCTGGTGCGCAATTTGCTCGGCAAATTCTGTGCAAAGGGCTTTTTCATTCTTGCGACTGACAAAGAGATAAACCACAGGGCTATCGCCTTGTGTGGCGCGGATAGCGAGCGACGTCTTGCCGATACGCCTGCGTCCGGTGATTATCGTCATTCTCGACCGTGAGTTGAAAGCCCGCTCTCGTATCCTTCTAAGTTCGGATATTTCGTTGGTTCGATTATAGAATTTCATTTCGCTTGTGAATTATTATTGCCGTAATTATTACCACCGTAATTATTACCACGGTGACAAAGTTAGTGATAAATTTTATTCAAACCAAATAGTTCGCTTCATTTTTTGTGAAACTATATTTCATATTTGCGAAATTAATCATTTATGATTAACTTTGCATTAAGTGAGGATTTACTGAATGATAAGCAGATAGTGCCAAGAAGCATTGCTGCTTTTCTTGTTGAAAGAAGTTTGCCGATAAATGACGAGAGTAAACTGATCTTTCCAAAGGATAACGAGACTATGATCAAGAGGAAGATAAACATACTGATGCTGGGGGGAGCGAAGCGTGTGTCGCTTGCCGAGCAGCTTATCCGCGCCGGGAAGGAGCTGGGTGTGGAGGTGTCGATATTCAGCCACGAGCTGAGCGAGCATGAGCCTATTGCCTCGGTGGGGCAGATTATTGTGGGAAGCAAATACACCGAGAAAGGTATCGACGATGAGATTTCGCACGTCATCGAGTGCCATGGCATCGATGTGGTGCTCCCTTTCATCGACCCTGCCATTGAGCTTGCAGCCCGCGTGAGCCGTCGTCACCCCGATGTGTTCATTCCCGTCAGCTCAGAGGAGGTGGCTCGTGCCATGTTCGACAAAAGCTTGGCAGCCGAGTGGTTTGAACGTGCCGGAATCCCTATCCCCACCACCTACACCCCCGACAATATCACCTATCCCGCCATTCTCAAGCCGCGCACCGGTTCGGCATCGCGTGGAATCCTTGTGGTGGAGAATGAGGAGGAGTTGAGCCGTGCCCCGCTGCCTATCGACGAGTATCTCATTCAGGAATATATCGCCGACCGCGACGAATACACCGTGGATTGCTACGTGGGCACTACCGATGGCGAGGTGAAGTGTGCAGTGCCGCGCCTGCGTCTTGCCACTGCCGGAGGTGAGGTGATTCGCACCGAGGCACGCCGCATTCCGGCTGTGATGTCGCTCTCTGAGCGCACACTGAAGGAACTGAAATTCCGTGGTCCGGTGACGCTACAGTTTATCTACGACCGCCGCAGCCGGCGTTTCCTCCTTATGGAAGTGAATCCGCGACTTGGCGGAGGCGTAATCTGCTCGATAATGGCAGGAGCCGATATTGCCAAGATGATACTCGAGGAGTGCGAGGGCATGAACGCCGCGCCTTGCCGTGTGTGGCGCGACGGAACGCTCATGACGCGCTACTTCCGCGAGGTGATGTTTTATAATAGCTAAAAAATGACAATATTGAAATGAATAACCACGTGATGATAATAGCCGAGGCGGGAGTGAACCACAACGGTAACTACGACCTCGCCGTGAAGATGATACACGAGGCAAAGCGTGCCGGAGCCGACTATGTGAAGTTCCAGACTGCCGTGCCCGAACTCGTAATCTCCACTTTTGCCCCTAAAGCCGAATATCAGAAGGAAACCACCGGCAGCGATGAGAGCCAGCTCGATATGTGCCGTGCCATTCACCTGCCGCTGAGCGACTATGTGCGCCTCAAGGCGGTGTGCGATGAGGTGGGAATAGGCTTTGTGAGCACACCTTTCGACCTTGTGTCGATTGATACCCTCGAACCGCTTGCGATGGACTTCTACAAAGTGCCGTCGGGCGAAATCACCAATCTCCCTTATCTTCGCAAAATAGCCTCGAAGCATCGCCCGGTGATTATGTCAACCGGAATGAGCAATCTCGATGAAATTGCCGCTGCCATCGATGTGCTTGAGCGTGGCGGACTGCGCCGCGACCAGATAACCCTGCTTCACTGCAACACCGAGTATCCCACGCCAATGTGTGATGTGAATCTTGCTGCCATGAACACCATCGCCGGGCGTTTTGGCGTGAAAGTGGGCTACAGCGACCACACACGCGGCATTGAGGTGCCTATTGCTGCCGTAGCCATGGGGGCAAAGGTGATTGAGAAGCACTTCACGCTCGACTGCAACATGGAGGGGCCCGACCACAAGGCGTCGCTTGAGCCCGACCAGCTCAAGGCTATGGTAGATGCAATACGCAATGTGGAGCTTGCCATTGGCAGTGCCGAGAAGCACGCCACAGCGAGCGAGACGCCCAATAAGGT
>CALZFJ010000182.1 GCA_945645715.1 uncultured Prevotellaceae bacterium
AGGATAAGGAGAAGAAGGGCCATACCATCTATCCTGATGTAAGGAAGGCAGCTGCTCCTGTGAATGTTTACTAAGCGATGCGCACAGGAGAATGTGCCTCAATCGACCTCGACTGCTTACCTCAAGGCGTAATACAAGTGCTGCTGCTCGACGATGCCGGCGATGTGCTGAGTGAGCGACTGCTATTCAATAGCGGCAAGGCTGCTTATGTTTCAATCTCAGCCGACAAGCGTGCTTATTCTTCGCGCGAATGTGTGACGGTTGATGTAAGTTTTGGTACTTCGGGAGTCCAGGCCGGGTCATTTGCAGTATCTGTCACCGACGACAATACAGTGCAACGTGACAGCACAGTAACTATTCTGTCGAATCTCTTGCTGCAAAGTGATTTGCGCGGATACATCGAAGATGCTGCATGGTATTTCACAAATGCCGAAAACTCACTTCAGGCACTTGATGCTCTTATGCTTACCCAAGGGTGGAGACGCTATGATATCCCGCAAGTGCTAAAGGGCATCTATAAAGAGCCCCAAATCCCTATTGAGCGAGGCCAGGAAATCAGTGGCACAGTGAAATCGCTATGGCGTGGGAAACCCATTGCTGATACTGAAGTGAACATCATTGCCCCAAACCGCATGTTCTACAGCGTAGCACGCACCGATAGCATCGGGCGGTTCTATCTCAATGGCTTTGACCTTCCCGACGGTACAAAATATGTGGTGCAAGCACTCAACCGGAAGAAAAAGAATGAAATGAACTTCACCATTGATGAGGCTATATTCCCGAGCATAGGCCTTCCATCAGCCATTCGATTTTCACCAATTCGGCCACTAAATTCAGCACGCGATAATTCATTTATCAGCAATGAATATGCCCGCTTGAACATAGATGGCAGTATGTCGGTATTGCTTAACGAATTAGTGGTGAATGCAAAAAAGAAAATTGCCGTGACCGACGCTTTTACAGTGCTTGCCCACAGGAGCTATGATTACAAGGACTTTTCAAAGCAAGCCATTTCGTCCTACGAAGAAGTCCTGCGGAAATTTGCCGGAATAACGGTGGAGCAAGGAAATGTGTATTATCGACACAAGGCGGTAGGCATAATGATAGATGGCTCATTTTTTGAAAACACCATAGCAGGGTATAATGGCACAATGCCATCATACATAAGACCACAAATGAGCGCAAACGGTCCTGTCTATACGAAAGACAATCTTGGCGCGGCATTCTCCGAAAGCAATAATCCGGTAAATATCAACGACATTGAAATGGTAGCCCCATTCAGCATTGTCAAGCAGATCGACTTCGTCATGCCAAACGATGCCGTTTTCCTTGGACCACGAGCCTCAGGAGGCGTGATAAGAATTATCACTAAAGACGGCACCGAGATTGAAAATAGGAAGTTAAGTCCCAATTTTAAGGCGATCATTCCACTTGGCTACCAGAAACCAGCGCAATTCTACAGTCCTCGCTACGAATTTACCACTGGTAGTGATGGCAGCGACCTTCGCAGCACAGTTTATTGGAATCCGAGCGTGAAAATCGGAGCCAACGGTCGCTCACATTTCACATTCTATACGACCGATGCGGCATCAAGCAGCTATACGATAACTATTGAGGGCATAACCTCTGCGGGTGAAATAATCCACGCTACAAATCATATACCCATTACTCTCAGATGAGTACATAAATGATTACAACAAGCTTGATGGGCTTTGTTTCCTCCAATGCATCAATAGCGATGCTTGCAGATTAAGAATAAAACATTTAAATTTGCTAAACGAATGATGATGAACGCTATCGATATGAGAAAAATGATAGTTGCCACATTGATGATGCTGGCTACATTCTTTGCGCCCATAGCAATAAGTGGGCATGCATTGCCGAACGCTTCAGTGCGCGCACTGGTGCAGGCTGCCGACTACTCGGCATATGGGGTGCCGAGCTCGCGCTATGGCAGCTTCAGCAGCGACAACCGTCTCCACCTCGGGCTGGAGTGGCAGCCTATGAAGGGCATCTACGGCTACTACAACAATGCCCGCTTCCGCGACGCCATCCTTGCCGGCTCGTTCTACCAATGTGACCCCCTCGCCGAGAAATACTACAGCCTCAGCCCCTACTCCTGGTGCTCCGGCAACCCAATGAAATTCATCGATCCGAGCGGCTGTGAGCCAACAATTGATGAGGCTGCAGCTATTGCGGCTCACGTATATGGCGACAAGGCAGATGATATCCTGATTGGCGGTTGGCGGATTTCCCAATTAATATTAGAACTAAATTATAATAATCCAGCAAGTGGTTTTAAGTCTAATTTGTATGAGAGAGTTGTTGATGGAGTAGTTACAGAGTATGTTTATGCTACAGCGGGTACTGAAGATGGTCGTGATTGGATAGCGAATGTTTCACAATTAACAGGCCTATCTTATCAATATTTGAAATCCGGGGAAAATGCTAAAGCTATATCAGCTGCTCTGTCAAATATGGAATTAAATTTTGTGGGGCACTCTTTGGGCGGAGGAGAAGCGGCATTGAATTCTATTTTAACATCATCAGAATCATTGATTGGAAGAAAGGCTTTTACTTTCAACGCTGCAGGTGTAAGTAAGGCAACAAAGTTCTTTGTGGGAGGAATGTCTGCTTTGAAAAAATCGGAGAATGAGATTATGGCGTATATTACTATAACAGATCCTCTTAATATCATACAGAATAATAACTACAATTTTATTGGTAATAATTTGCCCGATGTTAATGGAATCAGACATTATATGATTCCAAAATGTTTAAACGGACACTCAATAGATAATTTTTTAAAATAGAAATTATGAAGATTACGAAATATATTGCTTTCGCCATTATTTTAACAGCTTGCATCGGGTGTGTTGATAGTGGAATAGAGAGCTCTACGTACAACACCTTTTATGGAACCAAAGCGTGGGATTTGGTAAAAGCTATTGGCAGCGGCGACACTGTAAGAATGGAAGAGATTTTAAATAAGGACTCTTCGCTGATTAATTATTGCGACAGTAACGGAATGTCAATTTTGATGCATGTGGTTTTCGATCAAACCCGTGTACGATTCCCATATACTTTAATTAACGAGTCATCATATGGGGGAGATCCTGAAAACAACCCCGATAATAAAATAGTTTTTTGTTATTTGTTGAATAAAGGAGCTGATGTGAATATAAAAAGCAAAAACGGAGGCACTGCATTGACAATTGCTTGTGCCAAAAGAAAAGGCGATGCTGATTACGTAAAACTATTGCTCGAATATGGAGCAAAAATTGATGTAGAGGAACTTTCCTCTGCCACAGGGCACATTCATGGGCCATATACCCCATTGATGTATGCTGTACAAAGCGAACGAAAAGATTATATTAATTTGTTAATCAGTCATGGAGCTGATATTGAATATTCTAATAATGTAGGAAGTAGGGCATTAAGCGAAGCCATGTGGTTAAGGGACAAAGAACAAGGGTATTCGATGGTTTTGTATTTATTAAGTTTAGGCGCAGATTACACCACTCCATATTGCAAATATTGGAGAACTATCAATAACGATAGAATTTCTAATAACGATAGAATTTCTTTTGTTGAAAACTTAAGGTATCAAATGAATCGACTCGGGAGTAGAGAACATAAGCAGAAAATGGAAATTGTTGATTTCTTGAGGAAAAACGGCATTTACTACAAAAAGGTCCCAATACCGGAAGAAATAGTAGAATTTGCGAAACGCGATTACCCTGATTCATGGCAAGAGTATTTAGATAAATATTAATTCCGTTTATTAAGCCGATTCTTGGCTCAAGTAAACTTGCAATCCGACAAAACAATCCCTAATTATATCGCATATGGAAATTAGAAAGAGACATAAAATCATAATTGCATGGTTCTGCATTCAGTTTGTTATCATATTATTTATGATGAATCCTATTGAAAAACAAATTAATGTATTTGACGTGTGCTATTTAATGATTATAATTTGTTTTGCATTAGGTTTTTTCGTAACCAAGTCATTAGTTGCAAGAATATCTGCAAGTATTATTCTATGCTTATATTCCATTTCATTGGTTCACATTTCATATCTTCTTGCCTCTACCCTTATTATTGAAGGTGAAACCAAAATGGTGGTAATTACGATTAAATGCATAATCTTTGCGATTGTAATTCTAAATTTATTAGCATCCATTTCTCTGTTGGTTTATTATATCAAGCTTTATAATAACAGAAGGACAAATCTGACAGAAGCCAGGAATTGCAGTATCATCAGAGGGGTACACGTAATAAAACTGTGGTGCGTGTTACATTTCATAATTTGTGTGTATTGTGCACTAAATCAAGGAAATTATGACCCGGATATTTTTGGATTGACAATCGGGGTTATATTGCTATTTTGTTCATTTCTATTGGATTCGAAACGAGATTGGATAAATAGAATTGTCATTATCATTCTGTGGGCATATTCTGTGGGATTTGCATTTTATTATGGTTTAGTATTTATTTGGTTCTGTATTGATAAAATAACTGTTTTCACGTTTTTGATACCAATCATAATAATCGCAAATTTTTATGTCCTTATTAATCGGGACCAAAGTGCAGTAGGAGTAAAGCATATTAAGCACTCAGAAGAATAGCCGAAAACAATCCTCTAAAGTGAACTTTGTAGCAGTTGTAGTTCAGTTGATATGAATGCATATTTAGCCTTAAAAACACGATGTGTTACCACACAAAAAGGGTAAGCATTAATTGAAGTACACCTTTTGGGCGTTGCAGAGAGGTCGTAATTTTGCGCTGCAAAGTTGCACTAACTGCAACGCCCATACCATAAGACAAAATCAGAATTTCAAGAACTACAAGTTCGAGCCGCTTACAGCTGTACAACCACATATTCCGGAGCATATCCGTTCATTTTTTCTAAGACTACGGGTGAAACTGTGCTGCGCTGGGGTTAGAGCCAGTGGTAGTGGGCATTGAGGGTGGTGAAGAGCA
>CALZFJ010000183.1 GCA_945645715.1 uncultured Prevotellaceae bacterium
CATCGGGGATACCACCTACAACAAAGCGATTCCACCGCCCCAACGCAACCTGCGGTGGAATCGCTTCATTTTGTCGGAAACAACATAGCCGGAAAAGTGGCAAAAAGTTGTAAAACACAAGTTTAAGAGCACTGTGTATCAATTATTTATGCAAGCACAGCGTTTCGGACCGGAAAATAAGCCGTGCGAAGTGGGAAAAAGTTGCTATCTTTGTGGGGCGATTCATAATTGACTATAGCGCATATTCTGAATCAAGATGAAGCTTTACGATAAATAAAAAAAGGAGGAGAGATGTGGATAACGTTGGCGGTGTTTTCGGCGGTGTGCTTGGGAGTGTACGACATTTTCAAGAAGACTTCGCTGCGGGGTAACAATGTGCTTGTGGTGCTGCTGCTCAACACCATGATAGGGGCTTTGCTTATGAGTCCGGTGGTGGTGGGCAACATCATCGACGGCTCATGGGGCTTTGGCGGCGACGGCATGAGCCACCTGCGCATTCTGCTGAAGTCGGCTATCGTGCTGTCGTCGTGGATTATGGGCTACTTTGCCATGAAGCACATGCCTCTCACCATCGTTGGCTCTATCAATGCAACTCGACCGGTGCTGGTGCTCGTGGGTGCGCTCGTCATCTTCGGCGAACGGCTCAACGCGCTGCAGTGGGTGGGCATAGTGCTGGGATTCGTGTCGCTGCTGTTCATCAGCCGCATAGGCCGCAAGGAGGGCTTTTCGCTGAAGCACAGCCGCTGGATATGGCTCGCCATGGGTGCTACGGTGATGGGGGCGGTGTCGGGGCTCTACGACAAGCACCTTCTGCGCTCGCTGCCTGCCCTTGAGGTGCAGGCGTGGTATTCGCTCTACCAGGTGGTGATTATGGGGGCTACGATTTTCGTGTTGCGACGCAGCCGCCATGCCGACCGCACGCCGTTCACTTGGCGCTGGACCATTCCGTGCATTGCCATTTTCCTCACCACTGCCGACCTTGCCTATTTCTATTGCCTCTCGATGCCCGACGCGATGATCAGCGTGGTGTCGATGATTAGGCGCGGCGGAGTGCTGGTGCCCTTTGTGTATGGAGCGGTGGTGCTTCGCGAGAAAAACATAGGGCTGAAGCTCATCGACCTCGGCATTCTTCTCATCGCATTGGTGCTGCTTGTGGTGGCGTCGCAGTAGGGTGTATGCTCCGAGGGGGGAAGCCAAGGCGGGGAATATCTTTTTCTTATGCACCGGGCATAAAAAATCGCGTTTTTTATGTACCTTTGTGAGCTGAAACAAAATTAGCGTTATGCTCGATATACTTGGATACAGTTTCTTCCAGAATGCACTTTTAGGGGTGCTGATAGCCGGGGTGGCAGCTGCCATCGTTGGCACCTACATTGTCACTCGCCGCATGGTGTTCATAGCCGGTGGCGTGACGCACGCCTGTTTTGGCGGACTTGGGCTGGGATATTTTCTCGGCGTAAGCCCCATAGCAATGGCGAGCGTGTTTGCAGTGGCATCGTCGCTGGGTGTGGAGTGGCTCTCCACGCGGCAGCACGTGCGCCGCGACTCGGCAATAGCCGTAATCTGGGCTCTTGGCATGGCTCTTGGCACGCTGTTTATCTTCCTCACACCCGGATATGTGCCCGAGCTGAATTCTTTCCTCTTTGGCAACATTCTCACCATCACCACGAGCGACCTGCTGGCGTTCGGGGCGTTTCTGGTGGTGCTGCTTGCGTTTTTCGGGCTGTTCTACCGCACTATCATCGCGTGTGCATTCGACCCCGACTTTGCGCGAACCATGAATCTGCCCGTGACGGCGGTGAACTGCACCATGACGGTGCTCACTGCGCTGTGCATAGTGCTCACCATACGCCTGATAGGCATAATGCTGCTTCTGTCGCTCTTCACGATGCCGCAGATGACAGCCGAAAATTTCACCCGCAACTTCCGCCCCATGGCTCTCATCTCGGTGGCAGCAAGCGTGGTGTGCTCGGTGGCAGGACTTGTGGCTTCCTACGTGCTCAATGTGCCTGCATCGGCAACGATTGTGATAATGCTTGTGGTGGCATATACAGTAGCCCGGCTCATTGGCAATAAAAAGCGGAAATCAGCGTTAATGATATGATAGACTATTGCCTCACCGGCACTCGTCGCTGCCCGGTGGGCTGTGAACTTTAAGAAACCATAGAACAGCAAGATAATAATATTGACTCGAAACAGCCGACATATAATCCTCACAGTGGCAGCAATGCTTATGGCAGTGTTGCTTCCCTCTTGCAGCACTAAGAAGAACACTGCAATGTCGCGCTTCTGGCAAGCCTTCAACACGCGCTACAACGTGTACTACAACGGCGAGACCAACTACATAGAGCAGCTCCACACCATGGAGACCGACTATGAGGACGACTACACACGCCGCGTGCTCATTCACCCTGCCGAAGCCCACGCCATAGAGAAAGCCACGAAGCCGAAAGGCAGTTTCGACCGCACAATAGAGAAGATGCAGAAGGCTATACAGCTGCACAGCATCACCAAGAAGCCTAAGAAGAACGCGAGCAAGTCGCGCGACCCCAAATACAAGGAATGGCTTATGCGCGAAGAGTATAATCCCTTCCTGCACAATGCCTGGCTCATGATGGGCAAGGCGCAGTACATGAAGGGCGACTTCGCCTCGGCAGCCTCCACTTTCCACTACACCGCCCGCCGCTTCAAGTGGATGCCCGAAGTGGTGACCGAGTCGCAACTGTGGGAGGTGCGCAGCTACTGCGCTATGGGGTGGATTACCGAGGCCGACAACGTGTTCACACACATCAAGCGCGACAAAATCACGAAAAAGTCGCTGCTGACGCAATATGACCTCACGGCAGCCAACTTCTACATGAAAAGTCACCGCGACACCACCGCCCTGCCCTATCTTGCCCGGGCTGTGAAAGGCAGCAAGGGTGCGCAGAAGGTGCGCCTGCGATTCCTCATGGGTCAGCTCTATGCCGAGACCGGCAACAACGCAGCCGCCTACCGGGCCTTCAACAATGTGGCGGGAGCACACGGCGCCACCTACCGCACGCGATTCAATGCCAGGATAAAGCAGAGCGCAGTGTATGACGGCAACAACATTTCCAAAGAAGTGCGCTCGCTGAAAAACATGACGCGCTACGACCGAAACAAGGAATATCTCGACCAGATATACTACGCCATAGGCAACCTCTATCTCTCGCGACGCGACACCGCAAACGCCATATCAAACTATGTGCTTGCAGCCCAGAAGAGCACCCGAAACGGCATCGACAAAGCCATCAGCCAGATTACGCTCGGCGGTATCTACTTCACCCAGCACAAATATGCCGATGCTCAGCCGTGCTACGCCGAGGCTGTGCCGCTGCTGTCGCAGGACTATCCCAACTACAAGCAGCTGAAACTGCGCTCCGACGTGCTCGATGAGCTTGCAGTGTATGCGCAGAATGTGAAGCTGCAAGACTCGCTGCTCACCCTCTCGAAGCTCACTCCAGAGGAGCAGATGAAAGTGGCTCAACGCCTCGTTGATGAGCTGAAAAAGAAGGAAAAAGAGGAAGAGGAGAACGCCAAGCGCGAGGAATATCTTGCCGAGCAAGCCGCTAAGGGCAACCAGAACGGCAACACGCAGAGCAACGCCCCTACCGCCTTCCAGATGAATACCGACAAGTCGTGGTACTTCTACAACACCGCCACTAAGAATGCCGGAAAGACGGCTTTCCAGAAACAGTGGGGAAGCCGCAAGCTCGAAGACGACTGGCGCCGACGGAACAAAGCCACTTTCTCTATGGACGAATTTGAGGCTGACGGCTCGGGCGACAACGCAGCCGACAGCACAGCGATGGACAACGACTCAACACGGGTTGATGCCGAAACGCGGAAAAAGGAAGAAGACCCGCACTATGTGGAATATTACCTGAAGCAAATCCCGAAGTCCGACGAGGAACGCGCCACCTGCAACGACATCATTCAGGAAGGTCTCTACAATATAGCGGTTATCCTCAAGGACAAGCTCGAAGATTTTCCAAGCTCGATTGCGGAATTCAACACGCTGCTCTCCCGCTACCCCGACAATATCTATCGCCTCGACAGCTACTACAACCTCTACCTCATGTATATGCGCATGGGAAATGAGGCTTCGGCGCTCACCTACCGCGACTTGATAGTGAACGACTTCGCCGAAAGTGCCTACGGGCAGGCAATGCGCGACCCCAACTACTTCGACAACCTGCGCAACATGGAGCGCGACCAGGAAGCGATGTACGAACGCGCCTACGATGCCTACATCAACAACCGCAACGAGGAAGTGCACGCCGCCTACAAGGAGATGAACGCACGCTATCCGCTCTCGAAGATAATGCCTAAGTTCATGTTTATCGACGCTCTCTCTTATGTGACCGAAAAACGCTACGACGACTTCAAGGCAACTCTGAAGGATATGCTTGAGCGTTATCCTGAGACCGACATGACACCCATGGCATCGTCGATACTGAAACAGATGGCTCAAGGACGCAAGCCCAACGGCGGAAGCAGCAACCTGCGTGGAATGTTGTGGGCCACTCGCCTCACCAACGACACCACAGCCACAGGTGTGGGCGAGAATGTGACTCCATTCACCGACGGCAGAGACAAGCCGCACTATTATGTGCTTGCCTACCCCACCGACACGGTGAGCGCCAATGCCCTGCTCTTTGCTGTGGCAAGGCACAACTTCAACGTCTTTGTGGTGAAAGACTTCGACCTGGAGCAGATGACCTTCGGTCGCATGGGCTTGCTCATTGTGAAGGGCTTTGCCAACTTCAACGAGGTGAGCCACTACAAGACGGTACTCGAAGAAGACACCGAGCTGCAACTGCCGCCACAAGTGCGCCAAGTGCTGATCAGCGTGGAAAACTTCAAGATTATGCTCAAGGAAGGACGCTCGCTTGAGGAATACTTTGAGTTC
>CALZFJ010000184.1 GCA_945645715.1 uncultured Prevotellaceae bacterium
CCACCTCGGCTACGGCATCTTTATAGCGTGTTCCATCAGTGACAAGTACACCGGCAGCCGACTGAATGTCGGGGATATTGTTGCGAATCTTGAGCGACTCAATCTGGGTGTCGATGCCGCCAAGGTCGTTAGAGAGAGCCGAGATACGGTCCACGATGAAAGTCTCGGTGCTGAGAGCCACGCGGTTCTTGTCGTTGATAACGTCCTGGTTGTAGGCAGCAATCAAGCTGTTAAGTATATCCTTAATCATCGAGAAGTTCTCACCTTCGAGAGTGAGGCAGAGTACCGAAGTCTCTTTATCGGGCTTCTTCACCTCAAGTTTCTCGCTAAGAGCAAGAGACAGCTGGTGTGCATTGCGCACGCGCACAATCACCTTCTCTCCCACCGAACCGGTATTGAACTTTGCAGTTTTTGAGATGCTGAAAGAGTAATTGTCCGGGGTCTGTGGGTTGTCGTCGGTGAAAGTAAAAGTCACCGTCTGCCCATATTTAGCGGTTTTCCACGACTCATCATCACTGCCGGGAACCATATAGCGATATTCAGAGCCACTCACAGGAAGCACTTCCACCATATATCCACGCTTAGCCACCTCGCCGGATGGTATGAGCGCTATAGGAGTATCGTTGTAGATATTCACATAGCGAAGCATCGGCTTGCTGTAGTATTGGCATGCAAGTCCGAGCTTCTCAACCACCTGATCCATAAGATTGGTCGATTTAATCACATAGATTTCATTCTCCACGGCGTTAGCCTTGTTTCCCAGACCAAGGTCGGAGAAAAGTTGCATCTCTCCCGATACGCCCGACTTCTTGTCGGTCTTAATCAAGATGTATGCCGATGAGCTGTAACGCTGTGTCTGTGACTTGGCAAACACCAACGCCAGCGATACGCACGCGAAAAGCGACAACACAAACCAATACCAATTTTGCCCGCACGCGGCAAAAAAGTCACGCATTGAGACAGCCGATTCGGCGTTCTCCTCGCGTTCAATCTGATTTCTTTCCTGTTCTTGCATCTACTAAATAAGTCAAAAAAATTATTAGCTTATACTTGGCTATTTCATACTATAATTTCTCCAAGCTTGTATTTCAATGTGCAAAGATAATCAATTATTCCTATAAAAATTAAAAAAGTGACAACAAAAAAAACACCGCCTTCCAATTTTCACCATCTTTTTCACCTAATTTCACACATTCCACACACTTACACCCCTCACAGCCCCCTCCGTAACCCGAAATCTGAAACCTGAAATCCGTAACCCATAACCAGTAACCTCTCACCTCTTACCCCTCACCTCTTACCTCTTACCTCTTACCTCTTACCTCTTACCTCTTACCTATCACCTCTTACCTCTTACCCCTCACCTCTTCCCCACCTTCTCAGGATGCTTGGCAATAAATTCCTTCCACGAGCCACAGCTTTTCTGAGCCAGCGGCTTACTCGACTCATAGAAGTGGCAAAGTGCCGCTGCAAGAGCATCGGTAGCATCAAGAAATTCGGGCATTCGTTCACGCGGGATATTCAGTATGCGACGTAGCATCTCAGCCACCTGCTCTTTCGAGGCACCTCCATTGCCCGTGATAGCCATCTTTATCTTCAGCGGAGCATATTCGTGAATGGGAATGTCGCGATGCAGTGCAGCCGCCATCGCCACACCTTGCGCTCTGCCAAGCTTCAGCATCGACTGCACATTCTTGCCGAAAAACGGAGCCTCAATAGCCATCTCGTCGGGCAGATATTGCTCTACCAGCCCCAGCACGCGCTCAAAGATGCGGTGCAGGCGCATATAGTGGTCATCGAAGCGGCTGAGCTTTATCACACCAAGGGCAATCACTGAGGGATTTTTCCCCTTGATACCCAGAATGCCATAGCCCATCACATTGGTGCCCGGGTCAATTCCTATGATAATGCGGTCGAAGTCGTTCAGTTCAGGCATTATATCTCGATTTTTTGCATCAGTGTGGAGAAACCTGCCACGTGTGTGCCAAATTGCCGCTCAATCTCAGCCACAAGAGCAGCCCCTGTGCGGCGATACCACACCTCGAGGGCATCGACGCTGGGTGCGTGAAACTGAAGCGAGTAGCTGTTGCCGTCGCTGCCTTCCTCTCGCCCCATGATAAGTGTGAACTGAGGCTGCGTGAGTGTACCACACTGCACGGCCTTGGGTATATAGCTACTTTTCACCCACTCAATAAATTCACGCTCACGGCTGTCGGCAACGTGGTATGTAGTGTTGAATATTATCATCGCTTGTGTCTTTTTTTCAGGATATACCCCTGTTTAGGCTATCGCTCCTCAAATGTCGTTACCACACGCTTGCTCTTGCCGCGCCACGGCAGAGTGGTGTCAAATTCCTTGAAAGTAATAGCCACCTTGTGACCCGTCTTCTGCAGGCGCATCAAGTCGCGGGCAATGCTGTCGTTATCAATTGAAAACTCAAACTCGCGCGTGATGTCGGGCACCGAGTCGTAGAGCATTCCCACGGTGAGCATCTTACCTTCAAAGGTCTTGAAAATGCGGCCTTCGCAGCGCACCTCATCGATATAGCCCACCTGCTCCTGCTCGCTCACCACAGGCACCCAGAAGTACATCCACACCCACAGCGCCACGCCAATCACGAGCAGTGCACCCACCACGGCGGCAGTGGTGCGGAGCCAGTTGTATTTCATGTTGATGGTCACCTTATCCAGCTCGCGCAACTCTTTCTCGTCGGCACTCTCCTGCTTGGTGTCCTTCTTGTCATCAACAACAAATTCATCATCAAAATAATCGTTTTCCTCGCTCATAGCCTGAATCTATTATTCTTTATATTAAAAACCAATATATACCTGCAAAAGTTGTTACAGCTTCATTCCGTCGCCCGAGGTGTTCACCACCGTCTTGCCGCTCTTGATGCGGCTTCGGTCGATTTGCATCGAAGCAAAGGCGTAGATGCCGAGCACGATGAGAAGCACCGTCTGCACGCCCCACACCAGCATGGCAAACGCCGAAGCGTTGCTGTCGAAACTTGCCGTATTGAACACGCCCACTCCATAAAGCGAGAGGCCGAAGATGATGGCAATGTGCCACGAGCCCAGTCCGCCATTGGTTGGCACACCCATACCGATGCTCGAAAGCACAAAAAGCACCAGAATCGGCACCACGCCCAAATCGGCAGTGAATGAGAATGCAAAAGTGGCGATATAGAGCTGCAGATAGTAGCAACCCCACACCAGCACCGTGTAGAACAAGAACCACCACTTTCCGTCCATCTTAGTGATGGCAGAGAAGCCATTCCACAAATTGAGCACCATTGTGCGCACCTTCAGTATCAGTGAGTTCTGCGTCTTCATGGTGAAGAGGGCCACCAGCGCACCCACCATCACCACAGCGGCAATCCACAGCAGCGGCGACTTGAGCATATTCTCAATTCCATCTTTGATTTGCGGATATGTTGAGAGGAACTGCATGAACGCATCTTGCGCCAAGAAGAATGTAAACACCGTGAGCAGCAGCACGGTGACAGTGTCAGTGAGGCGGTCGGCTACCATAGAGCCAAGCACCGTGGTAAACGAAGCCTTTTGGCGGTCGGCAATATAGCCGGTGCGCCACACCTCGCCAAGTCGAGGGAAAATGAGATTCACGGCATAAGTGCCGAAAATTGAATTTATCAGCGCACTCAGCGGTGCATCTACGCCTATCGCCCTAAGTTGCAGGCGCCAGCGCATAGCACGGAAAATGTGGCTGAAAGTGCTCACCACAATCACAGGCAGGAACCACCAGTAGTTTACATCGCTCTTTATCACGCGCTTCATCTCCTCAACATCTACGTTGGCATAAAGGAAATAAAACAGTCCCACTCCTATTATCACCGGAACGAGATACTTGAGGATATTCGTCAGAATCTTCTTCACAACCTTAATATCTATTGATTCAACACATAATTTTTGCAAAAATACACATAATCCGTGAAAAATCACCAACCCACCCCCAAAAAAGTAATTCTCTTCACATTTGCCACTGGAGTGAATGGGCAAGGAATATGGCAAAGGCTGCCGTCGCGGAGGAGTGGCAGCCTTTGCTGTGTGGCGGCTTCTTCAGTGAGAAGCGTGTGTGTGGGGGGGGTGCGTGAAGAGGGCTTAGTAGAGATTGCGAATGCTGTTGGCGCCCTCAGTGGCATAGTCGATTGCTGCCACAGAGTGAATCTCGGCAGAGTCGAAAGTGGGAATGCCAAGCTCCTTCTGTGTGATGAGCAGCGGAATCTCAGTGCAGCCAAGAATTACGCCCTCACCACCCTCGCCGACAAGGCGATTGATGATGCGCTTGTAGCCCTCGCGCGAGTGATTCACAATGATGTCGTTGCACAGCTCGTCGAAAATCACATTGTTGATATAGTCGCGCTCCTCAAGAGTGGGGATAAGCACCTCCAAGCCATATTTCTCTTCAAGCTTGTTCTTGTAGAATCCGTCTTCCATAGTGTGCTTGGTGCCAAGAAGAATCACCTTGTGCAAGCCCTTCTTGTAAATCTCGCTTCCTACGGCATCGATGATGTTAAGCACGTGGATACCCACCTGCTCCTCAATGACACCGGCAAGAGAGTTGAGCGTGTTGGAGGCAATGACAATGAAATCGGCACCACCGGCCTTGAGACGCTCGGCAGCATCTACCATCATAGCGGTCATCATCGTCCAGTCGCCCTTTGCAGCCTGACGCTCCTGCTCGGCAAACGAGTGGAAGGGAATTGAGTACATAAGGAAATTGGCAGAATAGAGCGAGCCGAAACGGTCGCGCATAATTTCGTTCATACGGCGATAATAGGTGTCGCTCGAAGCCCAGCTCACACCACCAATCACGCCGATCACCTTTGAAACGGAGTCTTTCAGATATTCTTTCTGTTCCATAAGAGGGGGATAATTATTGTTTTAATTCCAGTT
>CALZFJ010000185.1 GCA_945645715.1 uncultured Prevotellaceae bacterium
TCTTGTCACATGGACGATGGAACTCCAGTAACAGAGGAAATAAAAAAAAGAATGGAAGCTCTGGGATATAATGTATCAAGTAAATTAGTGTGTGCTTCTAATTTTGGCGTTCCACAACAGAGATATAGATTCCTTATAATTGGAATTGATAAAACCCTTAAAGCTTTTGATTTTGAAGAACTTGATAAGGTAGTTGAACAGCACAACATTCCTTCTGTTTCACACAATAATCTTGAACCTCTTTTATTAGGCTCTATATTACAAAATATATCCGATGTCCCAGATAATGATGTTTGGGATTATAGCCTAACAACTCAAAATACCGTCGAACTAATTGGACCATGCAACCATGGGACGAGCCTTGACGACATTTTCGCATCAAACTTTTCTGTATCTGATTTGCCTGAAATTGCATTTGAAGGTAAATCTTGGAAAGATATTCCATATGAGAAATTATCTCCACGATTTAAAAGAATTTTTGATGACCCTAAAAGATACCATTCGCCTAAATTTTTTAGACGTTTTGCATACGGAGAAATTAATGGTACAATAACAGCATCTGCTCAACCTGAAAATTGTGGTATAACTCATCCTATCGAAAATAGGAGATATTCAGTCCGAGAAATTGCACGAATACAATCATTCCCAGATAACTACACTTTCGGTAGTATTCCTTTGCAATCAAGATATAAAGTAATAGGAAATGCAGTTCCACCTATTTTAGGATGGGTTGTTGCATCTGCTTTATTAAATCACTTAAACCAATAATGCTATGGCATACTTTTCTAAAAGCACAATTATTGAGGCATATCGATATTTGTCTAATTTGACAAACGACCCATCGGCACAAGGTGCTACGCAAGTAACAAGCTCATTACGTTATTTGTTTGCACTTGATGAATTTTTTAAGACAAACTTAAAAAATTGCGATGCAAAAATCAAATCTGACAAAGATGAGTTCATAAAGAATGTTGGTCATGTAGTTGCTATTGATGATGTTTTCTATACTGCAAACTTTTTTAATGCTATTAAAGAAAGTGCAGACTATGCAGTAGGAAGCAACTTCTTTTCAGTAAACGCTGTTAAAAACTCATTAGAAAATCCAAATGGCGAATATCCTTTTCCTAAAAGAGGGAGTTCTCCTTTGTTTACAATTAAAAATGGCGTTTTAATAAGAAAAACGGAACTTTTCAACAATATTAATTCTGTCCTACATAGTGATAAGTTGAAAAGTGCTTTTGCAATTTGGCTTTTGAGAAACAAAACAGTTGAAACAAATGCTTTATTTGAATCAATGAAAAAACAATTGCTTAACTCTTATACAGAAGCTCTTGTAGATTCATTCTTCAATGATGAGGCTATATTTGTAAATGATTTTACAATAAGTTTTTCTGAAGTCCAATCTAATTTACACGTAGATGATTTTCCCAAAAAGACATCCTCTAATAAGCCTGATGAAGAACTTTTGCCAACAGACGAACTAATTAACAAAGTGCGTGAAAGTTTCACTCGCTTTGTGCATCTTGTTAACACTCATACGAACGATTTCACAAAATACATTGCGGATTTTGAAGATTTTATAAATCCGCGTATCACTGAGAATTTCCCTCAGTATAAAAACGTATTCCAAATCGTGGATATTGACGTGTTTAACGGTGTGATTGCTAAACTTCAAGAGAAAGAGCCAGAACTGAAGAATGTTTTTGCTGACGAGTATAAAGGTACACGCTATGCAGCATTCCGCACTTCCAAATATTATCGTTGGTATCTTGAAATTTTGGCGTTTAGCGATTTCCGTAGTAATATTGATAAGCAGAAAAAGGAAGTAATTGCCGTTGCAGCAACTTCTGTTGTTGAGAAATTACGTACTCACTTACTCGCAATGCGGACGAAGCCGTTCCTGTTACTTGCAGGTATATCGGGAACAGGCAAAAGCCGTATTGTGAAGCAAATGGCTTTTGAAAGCTGCCCGGATATAGGTGTTCTCCGTAAAGACCCAACAAGCCCCGGCAACTACCAACTAATTGAAGTTAAGCCTAATTGGCACGACAGTACCGAAGTGCTTGGCTACGAAAGTGAAATCGGCGGCAGCCACTATGTTGCTACACCATTTGTTAAGTTCCTTGCAAAAGCTATGCAATACGAGGACAAAGCGCCGTTCTTCGTGTGCATGGACGAGATGAACCTCGCCCCGGTGGAGCAATATTTTGCCGAGTTTTTGAGTGTGCTCGAAAGTCGCAAACTAATTGGCGGCAAAATTACAAGTGAACCGCTTATCAAAGCTGACATCTTTAAGAAATACGAGACAAGCCTTAAAGCAGAGCTTTTCAACTTGCCTAAGGAAACAGCCACAAGTTACGTCAATACAACGAGCGACACACCGGAACTATACGGCGACTTCAATAACATTTATGACCGACTGAAAGCAGAGGGTTTGCGAATACCAAGCAACCTGATTGTGGTTGGCACAGTGAATATGGACGAAACTACCCACCAATTCTCTCGCAAGGTCATTGACCGTGCAATGACAATCGAGATGAACATCGAAGATGCAGAGACTCCGTTCAAAGACTTCTTCGAGGGTGGCGATGCACTGCATTATTACGACAATCCACAGCCGAAAGAACTATTCTTGCCAAAGGTTGTGCAAGCAGCCGATGCACTCGCACAACTATCGGAAGAAGATGCTGAATATTTGAAAGCCAACATACCACAGCTATTATTTGGCTTAAATTCAGCACTCAACGGCACACCATTCAAAATTGCTTATCGTGTTCAGAACGAACTTGTGCTCTATTTCTACTCGCTTCGCGAAGAAAAACCGGAAGAAACGGCAGAAAATTTGCTCGCATCGGCGATGGACGCAATTTTGATGATGAAAGTGTTGCCACGCATCGAGGGCGATGAAGACTTGCTCGAAAAACCGCTGAAAGCACTTGCCGACTTTACGGCAGCTTATCCGCAGGCAAGCAAGAAAATCGCCGAGATGCAGCAACGACTGCCACAAGCACACTTCACAAGTTTTTGGCCTTAATGAGTTATGGAAGTTTTCAACTTCATAAGTAGCGACAATGCAGTCGAGATTAAAGCAGTGACCGCAGCCGACCAAAACAGGCTGTGGACTCGCTTTGTGAGCCGTGTCAGCCACGACAAGGCCCAAACCTACTGCGACTATGCCGCCACTTTGCCCGGTGAACTGAAATTGCTGCTTCCGCAAGGCAATTCGCTCACCTCAATAGGAGTTGATGAAACGAGTTTTAAAGAACTGCCGCCGGTGTTCTACGAAACTGCTACATATAACTTCACTATCCGTTTTCGTGGACTTGCGTCGGAGCCGCAAATCGTCCACAAACTACAAGAAGTGAGCGAACTTTTCACCGTTGTTGATGCCGACAGTGAGCGTGGTGATTACATCATCACTGCACCGCTCAATTTCCTTAATGAGCCTGGCATCTTCAACCTCACTTTCCGCTATACGACTCGCGGAAAGGCAACAAGAACCGACAGCCTCGCTTTCCGTGTGGTTTCTCCGAAACTCGACACGAAAGACGACTATTTGCACATTCTCAATGAGATAAACCGCGAATACAATGAAATCGTATTCCAATATCTCACCAAGACCGTGCAAAATCTAACCCACGGTGGACGCTCTGACAACGATGTGGTATGGCTCTCTATATTCAAACAAGTAATTGACAGCTATATTCAAGCCGTTACCTACATCGTTAACCGCCCACACCTTAGCGAAACTAAGGAAGTGCATTTCAGCCGTGCCGAAAAAATCAAGCGTTGGACCTCACAAATGGCTCAACAATACGAGCGAAGCCGACTACGACAAACGCTCGACCGAGACTATTTCCGCCACGAAGTAACTATCAATACGAGCAACACAGCGGAGAACCGCTTTGTAAAATTCTCGCTTGAACGCATCAGCCGCCGACTCAACCGTGTCTTTAATCGCATACGCTCAAACAACGATGAGATAACACAAACGGAACTTGATATGCTTGACGAGTATTCCGCAAAACTGCGGAAGCTCACCAACTCGCCGCTATTCCGTGGAATAAAGGCAGAACCGCTCCACAGCGAGAGTATGGTGCTCCAGAAGCGCACCGGCTACTCGCAAGTTTACCGCTATTGGATAATGTTGCAAAAAGGCATCGAGCTTTACGAAGGCAGCACACAAATCGGTGTTCGCCCGATTTGGGAACTATACGAATTGTGGTGCTTCCTAAAGATGCGTCAAATGGTGGCAAAAATTCTCGGTTTGCACTTCGGCAACATTGAAGAAATCTCCGAAAAACCGATGCCAATGATTGAGCCGTTCACCGAGAATAAGCAGGAGCACACCGTGTTCTATTATAGTGGTGACGATGTGGTGCGCCTTCACTATCAGCATACCTACAACCGAAGCAGCGGCGATGTGCACACTGCCACAACCGACAACCGCCCCGACATTGTGTTGACAATTCGAAAGCCTGACGGCTTTGAATTGACTTATCTCTTTGATGCTAAATATCGTGTCAGCGATGACAATGAATTTACCAAAGAGGACAAGGAAGAAATCAACACGCTTCGTGCTGCCGACTATCCGCCAAGTGATGCTATCAACCAGATGCACCGCTACCGCGATGCTATATACTACGGCGAAAAGCAGCAGAACGTGCAACAGCACTTCGCCAAAGAAATAATTGGCGGCTACATTCTTTTCCCCGGTCGTGGCGATGATGCTGCTGTGAGGAATCGCTACTTCTATAAGAGTATCGAAACGGTCAACATCGGTGCTTTTCCGCTATTGCCGGACCACAACGACCCTGACAACATGGAGTTGGCTTCGCGCTATTTCCGCTGGTAT
>CALZFJ010000186.1 GCA_945645715.1 uncultured Prevotellaceae bacterium
CCTGCACCAAGGGAACTTCAAAGCAACTTATCCCCATCTACGACAAGCCGATGGTGTACTACCCCATCTCTGTGCTTATGCTTGCCGGAATACGCGACATTCTCATAATCTCCACTCCTGAGGACACTCCGGCGTTCCGCCGACTCCTTGGCGACGGCAAGGAGATAGGCGTGAACTTCACATTTGCAGTGCAGCCTTCGCCCGACGGACTTGCGCAGGCGTTCATCATTGGCGAGGAGTTTATCGGCAACGATGATGTGTGCCTTGTGCTTGGCGACAACATCTTCTACGGGCAGAGTTTCACACGAATGCTCGAAAACGCACGCCAAGCAGCCGAGCAGCACAACGAAGCCACACTATTTGCATACCGCGTGAAAGACCCCAACCGCTTCGGAGTGGTAGAATTTGATGCCGCCGGGAAGGCTATTTCAATTGAGGAAAAGCCGCAGCAGCCAAAGTCGGACTTTGCCGTTACAGGACTGTACTTCTATCCCAACGATGTGGTGGAGGTGGCAAAAGCCGTGAAGCCGTCGGCTCGTGGCGAGCTTGAAATAACATCGGTGAACCAGACGTTCCTTGAACAGGGACGTGTGGGGGTGCAGACACTCGGTCGTGGTTTCGCGTGGCTCGACACAGGCACATCCGACTCAATGCTGGAGGCGTCAAACTTCATTCACACCATCCAGAGCCAGCAGGGAGTGCAAGTGGCAGCCCTTGAGGAGATTTCGTTCCGCAAAGGGTGGATCGACGCTTCGCAGCTACGCGCAATAGCATCAACAATGAGCAAAAACAGCTATGGGCAATATCTGCTTGCCCTTGCCGACGGCAGCATAAAATAGCTGTCAGCTTTAATCAAGGGATTCTGCGTCAGAATCTATTCACAGCATCAATCACCTGCTGCACCTCGGCATCGGTCATCACCTGATTGCATGGCAGGCTCAGCTCCTCGCGGTGAATCTGCTCGGTTATGGGCAGTCCGCCGTGAGGCAATATCAGTTGACCCTTTGAATAACATTCCTGGCGGTGAGGTGGAATGGGATAGTGAATAAGCGTGTGCACGCCACAGGCTGCAAGATGCTGCTGCAAGGCATCGCGGTCAGCACAGAGAACAGGGAAAATATGCCACACGGCATCGCGCCACAAGTCGAGCGAAGGAGAGGTGATGCGAGGGTTGGTAATACCACTAATGAGCGCAGCAGCCACCTCACGGCGGCGGGCATTGTCGGCATCAAGGTAGCGCAGCTTCACGCTGAGGACAGCAGCCTGGAGTTCGTCAATGCGGCAGTTGCGACCGCAATACTGAAACACATATTTCCGCGATGAGCCATAGTTGGCAATGGAACGAATGGCAGCGGCAAGTGCGTCGTCATCGGTAGTGACGGCACCGGCATCGCCAAGTGCACCGAGGTTCTTGCCTGGATAGAAGCTGTGTGCAGCAGCATCGCCAAGCGACCCGGTGAGGCGTTTTGTCGCCTGCTCTGAGCCCACGAAGCGACAACCGTGAGCTTGGGCATTATCTTCAATGATTTTCAAGCCACGACGCGAGGCAATATCACCGATGCGGTCGGTGTAGGCACAATTCCCGTAAAGGTGCACCAGCATAATGGCACGGGTGCGCGGAGTGATAGCCGCCTCAATGAGGCTGTCGTCGATTTGCATAGTGCCGATTCGCGGCTCCACAAGCACCGGGCGCAAGCCATTGTCGGTGATGGCGAGAATCGAAGCAATATAGGTGTTGGCAGGCACAATCACCTCATCGCCATCGGCGAGCACCCCCAGCTCTTTCCACGCACGCAAAGTGAGATAGAGGGCATCAAGCCCATTGCTGCAGGCGATGCAGTGGCGCGTACCAATGTAGGCGGCATACTGCTCCTCGAAGCGGCGCACCTCCTCACCGAGCAGATACCAGCCACCCTCAACCACACGCTGCACAGCCTCGGCAATCTCCTTGCCGTGCATCGCGGTGACAGCCTTCAAATCGAGATACTTAATCATTTTCCTTGGCGAGATTTTTGCGGTATTCAATAAATTCGTCGTAGTCGTAGATGTAGTCCGCCGGGTCGTAGCGGTCAGAGCAAAGCACCAAAGCCACAGCCCCCGACGAGAAATCCTCAAGCGAGCTCCAGATGGTAGGCTCAAGCAGCAAGCCCTGATAGGGATATTTCATGTGAAACTCGCGCACATCGGTGCCATCGTCGAGCTTCACGGTGAAACTGCCGCTCAGTGCCACCACAAACTGCCACAGCTCCTTGTGGGCATGGCCACCACGGCTCTCACCGCCGGGCACATCGTAGGTCCAGAAAGTACGAGCCACCTTGAAAGGCACCTCCTTCAACTCCTCTACCACAGTGAGATTACCGCGCGGGTCGAAAATCTTGGGTAGATTAATAATCTTTGCGTCGCCGACTTTTTTCATCGCTAATTCCATTATTTTTCCACAAATTTACACTTTATTCCCCACATCACCACAATTATCACCACGAATAATTACAATTGTATTTGTTTGGGATACTAAATCTGTCGGAAAACAAGCGTCTGCATCAAAAATTTTGAGAAAACATGAAGAATTAAAATCCGGGGCCTGCGAGAATCAAAAATGGACATAACAAAAATAGTCGGGGGCAGAAAGAAAGCCGGAAGCGAGGCGGAGTGCCGCCTGGCTTCCGGCTTTGTGCGATAGGAATGTCTGGGGGAAATATGGATTCCCCGGATTCCGTGATTAGAGGTTTTCTCTTTCCTTAGAAACGAAACTACGGGATTAGCGGATTTCGCGGCCTTCTACTATGGCTTCGGTGTCGCGGGCAATCATATACTCCTCGTCGGTGGGGATTACTACCACTTTCACGCGCGACTCGGGGGTGCTTATCACTGCCTCCTTGCCTCGAATGGTGGCATTAAACGCCTCATCGATTTCCACGCCCATAAACTTGAGCGGACGGCACACATTGGCACGAGTGCCCACCTGGTTCTCTCCTACTCCGCCGGTGAAGACGATGATGTCGATACCGCCCATCTCGGCTGCGTAGGCGCCGATGTACTTGGTGATGCGGTTCTCATACATATCGAGGGCGAGCTTGGCACGCTCGTCGCCATTGTTCACGGCAGCCTCAATCTCGCGCATATCGCTCGAAATCTCAGAGAATCCTGCCATACCGCTCTTCTTGTTGATGATGCCCTGCATGTCGGCTGCGCTGAGGTTGTGCTTCTGCATGAGGAAAGTGAGAGCGCCTGGATCGACGTCGCCGCAGCGCGTACCCATCATGAGTCCCTCAACAGGGGTGAGTCCCATCGATGTATCCACACTCTTTCCGCCATCTACGGCAGTGATGCTGCCGCCATTACCCACGTGGCAGGTGACGATTTTCTGCTGCTTGGGGTCAACGCCGAGGAACTCGCACACGCGAGCCGACACATAGCGGTGGCTTGTGCCGTGGAATCCGTAGCGACGCACGCCGTCTTCGCTATAATATTTGTAGGGAAGTGCATACATATATGCCTTTGCCGGCATTGTCTGGTGGAAAGCAGTGTCGAACACTGCCACCTGTGGCACACCGGGCAGCACAGCCGTGATGGCATCGATTCCTGCCATATTCACGGGATTGTGGAGCGGAGCAATGCCGTAGCACTCCTTGATCATTGCAATCACCTCGTCGGTGATGAGCATACTCTTGTTGAACTTCTCTCCGCCATGCACCACGCGGTGACCCACGGCATCAATTTCGCTGAAGCTCTTGATGCAACCAAACTCGGCACCGGTGAGAATGTCGAGAATCGACTTGATTGCGCCGTTGTGGTCGCTGATGTTCAGCTCAATGATTTTCTTGCTGCCGTCGGCGAGCTTAAACTTGATAAAAGCGTCGGGAAGACCGATTTTCTCCACGCCACCCTCGGCGAGCACCTTGTTTGCCTTGATCTCGATTAACTTGTACTTTACCGAACTGCTACCGCAGTTAAGAACCAATATGTTCATTTTCTTTTTATAGTGGTTATGTGTGATTAAAAGGGACGCAAGTGCCGCGTCCCTTGGTTATTGTTGGTTTATCAGCTATTCTTCAGTCCTATTGCCTGGTTGCAGGTGATGATGATAGTCTTGTAGATATCCTCGGGGCTACAGCCGCGCGAAAGGTCGTTGACCGGACGTGCGAGACCTTGGAGGATCGGGCCCACAGCCTGGGCGCCGGCAAGACGCTGCACGAGCTTGTAGGCGATGTTGCCCACTTCAAGACTCGGGAACACGAGCACATTCGCCTTTCCGGCAATGGTGCTGCCCGGAGCCTTGCTGAGACCCACCGATGGCACAATAGCGGCATCAGCCTGAAGCTCGCCGTCGATAGCAAGAGTGGGATCGGCTTCGCGTGCAAGCTCAGTGGCTTTAACCACCTTAGTAACCACCTCGTGTGAAGCGCTGCCCTTGGTAGAGAAGCTCAGCATTGCAATGCGCGGCTCAATGCCGGCAATGTCGCGGGCAGTCTTGGCAGTGGAGAGTGCAATCTGTGCGAGTTCGTCGGCACGCGGAGCCGGAATCACGGCACAGTCGGCAAACACGAGCATACCGTCGGTTCCGTAAGGCAGACCCGGAGGCAGAAGCATAAGGAATGCACCCGACACCACATTGATGCCCGGAGCAGTCTTGATAACCTGGAAAGCAGCGCGGAGCACATTACCGGTAGTATTCTTGGCACCGGCAACCTGTCCGTCGGCTTCACCCGCCTTGATAAGGAGGCAACCGAGGTAGAGAGGGTCTTTAGCCTTCTTGCGAGCATCTTCAATGGTGATACCCTTCGATTTGCGAAGCTCATAGAAGATTTCGGCATACTTTTCAATCTCGGCATCATTGTCGGTG
>CALZFJ010000187.1 GCA_945645715.1 uncultured Prevotellaceae bacterium
TTTGCCACCTACGACTATAAGCCCTGTGAGAACGTAGCAACCATGTCGGGGGCATACGACTATGATGCGCAGCTCTATGTGCAGTGGCAGTTTGGCGAGGGAATGAGCTACACCACCTACAAATATAGCAACTTGCGCGTGGATAAGAGCGAATTTACTGCCGATGATGAGCTTGCGTTTACCGTCGATGTCACTAACACGGGCAAGGTTGCCGGAAAGGAACCAGTGCTTCTCTTCGTGAGCGACCTCGTGGCAAGCGTTTCGCCCGATATTCGCCGCTTGCGTGCCTTCACCAAGATTGAGCTGAAGCCGGGAGAGACACGCACAGTGAAGCTCACAGTGAAGGCATCCGACCTCGCATTTGTAGGAGCCGACCTCAAGTGGGTTCTCGAAAAGGGAGACTTCACCGCACAGTGCGGCACCGAGAAAGTTAGCTTGAAGTGCACCAAGACCCATCGCTGGGATACCCCGAATAAGGACTAACCCGCCCACTGGATTTGGAAATATAAAGTGTGAAAATTTAAAGTGCAACTTTGAAAAATCTAAAGTTGCACTTTAAATTTTACATAGCAAAAACCGCTTTAGAGCAAGCTCTAAGCGGTTTTTGGCGTTTTTGTTTTTGCTTTTTGTTTTATTATTTTCCTATATCGCGAATATTCACGGCTATTGGCTGGATAGACTCTCCATCGTAGATTACGGTGGAGCTAGACACTGTCGGTAGCAGCGAAGCTAAATATTTCATATTCCCGGAGTAGTCGGCTTGGTAGGTTTTCCCCGATTTTACCTCATAAAGTTGAATTGCGCCATCGCTTTGAACCATTATATCCACCTCCTTGCCCGAATGTTCCCGATAGAAGTTGATTATCGGGGCTTCTCCGATATTATATTTGCTCTTTATAATCTCGCTTATCGCGAAATTCTCAAAAATAGCTCCACGCAGTGGGTGCTTGGCAAGTTGAGCCTCAGTGTTGATACCAAGGAGGAAACAAAGAAGCCCGGTGTCATAGAAATATGCTTTTGGCATCTTTGTGAGTCGCTTGGGAATGTTTGCGTAGAATGGGCGCACGGCAAATGCTATGTAGGAGGTGGTGAGAATAGAGAACCATTCGGTGATAGTCACCGAGCTTACGCCTACGTCTTTAGAGAGCGTAGAAGCGTTAAATTCCGAGCCGGCACGTGCTGCAAGCAACCGAATGAAATTGTCGAACTGGAGCAGGTTCTTCACCTTGAGCAAGTCGAGAACATCGCGCTTTACGTAAGTGTCGTAGTAGTTACTGAAAAACATTTTTCGAGGAGCGCCTTTCGCCACAGTCCCGGGATAAAGTCCACGAAGCATTAGCGAGTCGGTAGATTTTCTCATTTGTTCCTCCGGCAATTCTTTCAGCGATAAAGGCAACAAAGTGAACACAGCCACTCTTCCGGCAAGAGACTGCGACATTGATGCCATCAAAGAGAAGTTGCTGCTGCCTGTGATTACGTATCGCAGGGTACTGTCTTCATCAACTCTCACTTGAATCATCGAAAGCAATTGGGGTACATTTTGCACCTCGTCGATAATCATGTGAGGTCCGTAGAAGTTGAGAAAGCCAATGGGGTCGTTTATCGCAGCACTGCGCATAGCCAAATCTTCGAGATTCACATATTTGTAGCCCGAAAACAAGTTTTTGCACAGTGATGTCTTTCCCGATTGGCGTGGTCCCGTCACGCAAATCACCGGGAAATACTGCTGTGCTGCAAGTATTTGGCTTGAAATAGCTCTGTCGATAAATTTAGCCATACTTTAGAAATTTATAAGTTCTACTTTAAATTTTACACAAAGTAAATATAAATTTTCCATTCCGCAAAATATTTCATCGGCTTTTGTGAAAATTAAAGTGCAACTTTAGAAAATCCTAAGTTGCACTTTAAATTTTATATAGACAAATCCTCGCGAGAAGTGTGTAGGAGCTCTTTTTTTATGTGGTTGCGATATCGATTCTGTGAATTTTTTTCAAGTTGTATGCTATATTCCAATGATTATGTTGTGAATCCAGATTAGCACTTCGGCTATGGCTAAGGGGATATATATTTTTTTCAGTTCGAGCAGCGACAAGACATAGCTGATGTAGTCATGATTATATTTTATCCTGATGAATAGAAGAAATGGATAAATTGCAATATAAGGGAGCACTATTAGTACATTGGGATTCAATATGAAGGCATCGAAGAATTGACCTTTAAGAAGTAAGCCCGAGGCACGAGTAATTCCGCACCCCGGGCAAGGTATGTGAAACAATAGTTTTAATGGGCAAATAGTAACCGATATTATGCCCATAGTGTTGAGCAGAAGCCAAATTGTAGCTAACAAATAGAATGCACTTGTATTGATAATGTCGAGTCGGTCTTTCTGCGTCATTGTTTCGTTACCACATTATTTTCATAGCTGATTTGTTCTAAAGTGTCATTTCAAGCAGACGCAAGTTGTAGGCATGGGCACGCTTTTGTGAACTCAAAATGTCGAGAATCAATCCAATAAAACAGAATCCAAGGGTGAAAAGCTTCAGTATTCCCTTGCCTATCTCACCAAGATAGAAGCGGTCAACACCAAAGGGTCCAAGCAGTATGGAAAAAATTAATGCTGTGGTTGGACTCTTGTAATTAATAGCGCAAATCTCATCAAAACGCTCGTCGGGCAGAGCCTCGATGCGGCGCTTTATCATTGGGTGATTTTCGGTTGCAAACTTGTTGCCGTGAATCGACATAAATTGTGTTACGTGATCTTTCTCCATTGTATTTTGTGGTTTTAATGTTATTTTGTCAGAGAATTAAGTGCATCGAGTGCCGATGATGCTGCGTCTAAAACTTTTCCGGCAGCCTCGGCTGATTCTTTTGCAGTGTTGATAGCCTCATCGAGATCGTCATCGCCGGTTGAAGTTTTTCCTTTTTTATCCTTAGCATTGTCGTTGTCTTTAACTGTGGAGATAACTCGGAATGATTTTGCCTCCGACAAGTCATCACCAGTGCAAGTGAACGTAATGCTTGTTTCGTCTCCCTCGACCATGCTGATGAGTGAGTCAAACGAATCTCCTGAAAGGTCGGCATCGTCAATCTTGTTGCCCGATTCATCGAGAAATTCCACTTTGAAGTCGCCGATTAGAGGCTTTGAGGAATTGAATGCCGAATACCTATTTACAAGGTCATCGAAATTCACCTTCGGTTTACTGTCGTTACGTTTTATTGTAACTGAAATCTCGGGTCCGTAATCGCCTTCTGTGATTTTGTAGGTTTTTTCAACCACATCAAATGCTTTACCAAGTTTTCCATTGATTGAGGTGCTCTCGAGTTTCAACTCAATTGGCTCCATTCCGGTGGATTCTTCTGATGATTCTGAGCTGCTGTTGCCGCCACAGGCGGTGAGCAATGCCGTGCAGTACAGTGCACTGAGCATGATTGTGAATGTTTTCTTTAACATGATTGTTTTAGTTTAAAGTGTTTATTGTATGAGATTGAAATTAATTGTTTGCTGTTTTTGTATGTGCAAAGGAAAGGAAAATGTGCGTGAGGTGATTGGTCCATTTTAGTCCATTTTACATCGTGATTAATAAAGTTTTGATTATTGTGAATTTTCGGTTTTTTTTCTTAATTTTGGAGCGGAATTTGGCTGCAATTCGCGCTATTGGCGGTTGCAGCACCAATAATGACAGAATATGAACGACAACGGAAATACGGCTGCGATTGCAAATCTGCGCCGGGAGATTGAGACTGCGGTTAATCACCGCCTTGCTACGCCGAAGGATTTTGATGCACTGCGCGAGATGATTTTCTCGCGCCTGCACATTCTCGTGAGTGCCACCACGCTAAAGCGCATTTGGGGATATATAGACGACAATGTGAGTACACGCCGCGGCACGCTCGATATTCTTGCACGCTATCTTGGATATGCCGATTTCGAGGCATTTGCAAATGGTGCTACTGCCGATGGTGGCGAGCTGCCGAGCAATCCCATCATGTCGCGACGTATCGACGTAGATGAGCAGCTTCAGCCCGGCGATTTACTGCGCCTCACGTGGCAGCCCGGGCGTGTGTGTGATGTGGAATATCGTGGCGAGCGCTTATTCTGTGTCGTTGCCTCGCAGAACACTCGCCTGTGTGCCGGAAACACCTTCAAGTGCAGCCTCATGATTGAAGATGAGCCGCTCTACATCGACAACCTCATTGTCGATGGCAAAGCGCCTGTAGCATACGTGTGTGGCAAGCGTTCGGGCATACGCTTTGAGCCGCTAAGTGCCGCTGATGATGAGATTGGGTGACGCAATAAGAAATACTAAGCAGGATTATTATGGATGAGAGAGATGACGCATCGGCTTCGGGATTCATTCGGTCGGGATTTGAAGGCGTGAGTGCTACATTCACCGAGGTGGAGATTTTGCGGACCACTGAATATAATGTGCTGGCACGCGCCAAGCGCTATGGCAAGTGGTGGATGCTAAAAGGACTTAATCCCGAGGTTGCCGGCAGCATGGCTCACACGCAGATGCTGCGCAAGGAGTTTGACACGCTTATGTCGATGAGCCACCAGGGAGTGGTGCAGGCTGTGTCGGTTGAAGAAGTTGCCGGATTGGGCACCTGCATTGTGATGGAATATGTGGAGGGCGTCACCCTCGATGTGTGGGCTGAGAGCCACACATCGCGAGCCGAGCGTTTGCAGATTGCCGGGCAACTGCTCAATGCTGTGGAATATATTCACTCGTGCGGCATTGCCCACCGCGATCTGAAGCCAACGAACATCATGGTCGCCA
>CALZFJ010000188.1 GCA_945645715.1 uncultured Prevotellaceae bacterium
GTTTCGCAGTGAGAAAAGAGGAATGGATATTCTAATCACAGTGTGTAGGATACTTGAATTGTCAAATCATTACAAATAGATATTATGGCTTCGTTGAAGTTTGGGTATGCTCCCACGCATCCGGGGGAGGTGCTGAAAGATGAGATTGAATTTCGCAAGTTGTCGCAGCGAAAGCTTGCCGAGCAGATGGGTGTGTCGTATAAGGCTCTTAACGACCTGCTCAACTGCCGCCGACCGCTAACGACTGCAACTGCAATAATGCTTGAAGCTGCTCTCGGCGTTCCTGCCGATTCGCTGATGAGACTTCAGCTTAAATATAATATGCACAAGGCATATAGCGATAAGTCGCTGCTTGAGAGACTGGCTGCGATACGCAAATTCTCGGCTGTGCTTTGAGTTTATTCATTTTAAAATTGTGATTTGAGATGATTCTTTATCCTAATGCCAAGGTGAACCTTGGACTCGACATAGTGAGGCGTAGAGCCGACGGATATCACGATATTTCCACGGTGTTCTATCCTATTAATCTCACTGATATTCTGGAGGTGGTTCCCGCCAAGGGCGATGATGCCACTCTCACCACCTACGGCCGCCACATCGACTGCCCGGTGGAGAAGAACTTGGTGATGAAAGCCTACAGGCTGATGCAGCGCGAATTTGCTGCTCCGCCGGTTGATATCTATCTCACCAAAATTATCCCCGATGGTGCCGGACTTGGCGGTGGCTCAGCCGACGCGGCTTTCACCATGCTGGCTGTGAATGAGGTGTTTGGGCTTGGTGTGCCACAGCAAAAACTGGCGGCGCTTGCTGCCACCATTGGTGCCGACTGCCCTTTCTTTATCTACAACCGCCCGATGAGTGCCACAGGAATTGGCGATGTGCTCACCGACTGCTCTGTGTCGCTCAAAGGCTATAAGATGCTGCTCGTGAAGAGCGACGATATTTCAGTACCCACCAAGCTGGCTTACAGCCGCGTTACGCCACAAGTGCCCGACATCGATGTCACCGAGATAATATCGCGCCCGGTAGCCGAGTGGCAGGGCGTGCTGAAGAACGATTTCGAACCGAGCGTGTTTGCCTCATTCCCGCAGCTTTCCGAGCTGAAAGCTCGCCTGCTCGATAGTGGGGCTGTGTATGCCGCTATGTCGGGTTCAGGATCGTCGGTTTTCGGCATCTTCGACAGTGCCAATATGGCAGAATGCGACAAATTTGCAGAGTTTGGCAATGTTTTTGATATTCAGTTGTGATAACAAAATGAATGATTATGGCAACTGAAAAAGATAACACAACTGAAAAGCAGGGCATCGAGGTGCCAGAAAACGGACAAAACGACATCACTACCGAGGAGCAGACCGAAACCGCCACCGAGCCTACCCTTGAGGAGCGTGTGGCACAGCTTGAGGAGCAGGTTGAGAAGGAGAAGAAGGAATATCTCTTCCTTATGGCTGAGTTCGACAACTTCCGCAAGCGCACTCTCAAGGAGAAGATGGAGATTATGAAGAATGGAGCCGAAAAGGCTATGGGCGACATTCTGCCTCTTATCGATGACTTTGAGCGTGCCCTACAGGCAATGAACGAGCAGACCGACGTGGACAGCCTGCGCGAAGGCGTGGAACTTATCTACAACAAATTCGTGAAATACCTCAAGAGCAACGGTGTGGAAGCCATCGACAGCGACAAGGCTGAATTTGACACCGAGCTTCACGAGGCTGTAGCAAACTTCCCTACCCCCGACGAGGAACTGAAGGGCAAGGTGATCGACACCGTGCAGAAGGGTTACAAAATCAACGACAAGGTGCTGCGCCACGCAAAAGTGGTGGTGGGTCAATAACTCACCTTTATGTAAAAAAATCGACGAACACATATATTTCGGAGAACTACAACGATGGAAAAAAGAGATTATTATGAAGTGCTTGGCGTGAGCAAGAACGCCACTGCCGATGAGCTGAAGAAAGCTTACCGCAAGAAAGCCATTCAATATCACCCCGACCGCCAGCAAGGCAAGAGCGAGGAGGAGAAGAAGGAGGCTGAAGAGAAATTCAAGGAGGCGGCTGAAGCTTACGACGTGCTCAGCAACCCCGACAAGCGTGCCCGTTACGACCAGTTCGGCCATAACATGGGCAACATGGGCGGCGGTTTCGGCGGCGGTGGCTTCGGCGGCGGAATGTCGATGGACGACATCTTCTCGCACTTCGGCGATATATTTGGCGACGTGTTTGGTGGCGGAGGAGGCCGTCAGCGTGGAGGTCGCCGCATGAACCGCGGTACCGATCTGCGCGTGAAGGTGCGTGTCACACTGAAAGACGTAGCTCACGGCGTGGAGAAGAAACTCAAGATTCCGCGCTATGTGGAGTGCGACGAGTGCCACGGAACCGGTGCCAAGGGCGGAACAGCCTACAAGACTTGCGACCATTGCCACGGAACCGGCGTGGTGACGCAGGTGCGCCAGACGATGCTTGGCATGATGCAGACCCAAAGTGCCTGCCCGCAATGCGGCGGCGAGGGCAAGATAATCACCGACAAGTGTCCGCACTGTGCCGGAGAGGGCATTGAGCGCAAAGAAGAGATTATCACTGTGAAGATTCCTGCCGGAGTGAGCGATGGAATGACCCTGAGCATGCAGGGCAAGGGTAATGCCGCACGCCGTGGCGGTGTTCCGGGCGACCTGCTCATTGTGATTGAGGAGGAGAAAGATGCCGAGCTGCAGCGCGAGGACAACAACCTCATCTACAACCTGATTCTCGACTTCCCTACTGCCGTGTTTGGCGGAAAGGTGGAGGTGCCTACTATCGACGGTCGTGCCCGACTCACCATCGAGCCTGGAACTCAGCCCGGAAAGGTGCTGCGCCTGCGCGGCAAGGGACTCCCCTCGCCCAACGGATACGGCAACGGCGATATGCTCGTGAACATTATGGTGTATGTGCCTCAGAACCTCAACCGCGAAGAGCGTGAGGCAATAGAGAAGCTGCGAGGCTCGGAGAACATGATGCCAAGCGAAAGCGAGAAGCGAAGCATCTTTGCGCGTCTGCGCCATCTTTTCGACTAAAGAAAGCTGAAAATTCCCATCTCATATACACAGAAGCGTGCCCACCCAACCGGTGGGTGCGCTTTTTTAGGTATTCGAGTATAGGTATTCGGGCATAGGTATAAAAAAATAATCCCCGGCATCACTGCCAGGAATCGCTTACTTAATTAACCTTCTAATACCATTAACATAAACCTAAAAACTAACATAACAACTTGTCGTCTCGACAATGATTTGTTACCTTAAAATCATTTACCATGAAAACTGATACAAAAGTAGTCATTTTATGTTATACAGCATAATTTTTGAGCAAGTATTTTCTTTCGCTTAACATTATTTAATAATTAAAGCCCCAAAATGGCATTTTTCGCCATTTTAAGGGGCTTTTTTTATTGGAGTTGTCGCAAACGTTGAGGCTCACGCTGCAACAGCAGCTGATATGTGCACTTATCTCAGCAGCAGTGAGCCGTCGCCGTAGCTGAGGAAGCGGAAATCGTGCTGCATGGCAAAATCGTAGATTTCGCGCCAACGTCCATCGACGAATGCCGACACAAGCAGAAGCAGCGTGGATTGCGGCTGGTGGAAGTTGGTAATCATTCCGCTGATGATATGGAAGCGGAACGAGGGCGCAATCATTATCTGCGTGCTGCCGATATACACGTCGGTATTATGGCGGTCGAGATAGGCAACGATTTCGGCAAGAGCATCACGAGTGGAGAGTGTCGATTGGCACTCATAGGGCAGCCACTGCCCCACTCGAAGCTCCTCCTCGGTGGCATCGGGGTTTTCGCGCAGAATCACACCTATATAATAGAGGCTCTCGAGCGTGCGAACCGATGTGGTGCCCACAGCCACTACAGGCTTGGCACCCTCCATAAGTTCCACAAGCAGCGAGCGTGGCACCGAAATAAACTCGGTGTGCATCTCGTGGTCGCCTATAGTCTCCGACTTAACCGGCTGGAACGTACCGGCACCCACATGGAGCGTAATCTCGCGGCGAGTTATTCCCCGGCGGTCGCACTCGGCAAGCACGCCATCGGTGAAGTGCAGTCCGGCAGTAGGAGCAGCTACGCTTCCTTCGATGTGTGAATACACAGTCTGATAGTCGGTTAGGTCGCTGGGCTCGGTGCTTCGGTTGAGATATGGCGGAATGGGGATTTCTCCCACTGCATCGAGAATCGAAGCAAAAGTGACATCGTGATTCCACGAGAACTCCACCTCAAAGGCATTGCCACGGCGGTCGATACGACGTGCCGAGAGCGTCACCTCACAGCCATCTACCATCACCACCTGTTGCAGCTCCTCGGCCTTCCATCGCTTGGCATTGCCCACAAAGCACAGCCACGAGCAACGAGAGGTGGAGGCAAAAGAGATGGCATAGTCGCGCGGCGTGAGTGGCTCGAGGCAGAAAATCTCGATTGTAGCGCCATTGTTGGGCTTGCGGAATCGCAGTCGGGCATTGATTACGCGGGTGTTGTTGTAGATGAGCATAGCATCTTGCGGCAGCAGAGCCGGAACATCGCTAAAGCGATACTCGGCAATCTCTCCCGGGCGGTAGTAGAGCAGCTTGCACTTCTCTCGCTCGGCAAGCGGGTGCTTGGCAATGCGCTCATCGGGCAGAGGATAGTTGAAATCCTCAATGCGTATGTTGCGAATATCTTCAATCATATTTTGCTGACGTAATATATTTGATTTGCAAAAGTAGTAAAAAACCGATGATTTGCATATCTTTGCAATGAA
>CALZFJ010000189.1 GCA_945645715.1 uncultured Prevotellaceae bacterium
CGGTAGTTAGATGCTGCCGCTGCACAAATCGAATAAAGCGTGAGCCATATCCCGATGATAGCCAGTGAATAGTAACGATTCGTTTTCATGCTACGCAAAATTAATGATTTTTTGTGACATAGCTATGCTAATTTTGTATTGATATCTATAAAAAATCTACTGTGAAAGCAGAATCTTCCGGCACAAGGTGCTACCGTCGGCAAACGACACCCGCACTATGCCGCCCACATGGTTGCAGGTGTCGATAGTGCACTCGTTGCCCGAGGGCTTCAGCCGGTTGATAAGGGTGCCGTCGAATGAGAAGAGTTCCACTCCGCTCAGGTCATGGCGCGAGCTGATTTTCACCAAGCCGTTTCCGGGGCAGGCGATATTGAGTGAGTCGTCGGAGGCTGTAGTTGCCACATGGCTGTCGGCACCCATAAGCAGCAGTCCCATCCACGACCATGAATTAGGTTTAGACGATGTGTTTTCGGTATCGACGATGGTGGCATACTCGATAGTGGATTCATGGCGGTTGCGCACCGACACATCGGCACGCATAAGCCTCGACTTGGGTGCTTGTGCCTCGCCGAGTACACTCCAGGGTATGGCAGCTTCAATCCTATAGTAGGAAAGTGCTTTTTTAATCTCATATTTCACGCCGGCAAAGTCGGCTGCATCATTTGCAATCCATTTTCCGGCATCATAGCCTTCGAGGTCGGCACCATGCTTCATGGTTACAGTTCCGTTCACGTCGAAGAAGAACTGGTACATTCCGTTGCGGGGATACACATCGCAGGCATTCACCATATCGAGGTAGAGGAATACGCCATCGTTGTCGGGCTTATCGTCGATTATGTCGCGGTCGATGCACATGGCGGTGAAATAGAGGTACTCGTCGTCGTAGAGGAAATCCATTGTGCGGCGAGTGTTGTTCTCATGTCCAAGGATAATCTGGTAGCCTTTGGGATAAGTCCAGGTGTCGCCCGAGGCGGCGCCGTCGATAGTGGGAGTGCCGAAATTGGCAATCAGGTTCTTGCGAGGATAGCCCTTTATCATGTCGATGCGGTTACCTGAGCCGACCTGTCCTATTGAGCCAAGAGCAACTACAGTGCCCGTATCGACCACTGCCACCGAGTTCCAGAGGCTGTGCTCGTTGCTTGTTATGTTGAAGGGCTGAGTCATTCCCTTGAAATTGCGTGCGTGAGAGTCGCCCACGAGCACCGACATGTTCATGACGTCCATATTCGTGGAGTTACGGTTGTCGTTGCCTTGATAAGAGGCGACAGTTTCGCCCGAGGGCAATATGCGCAGATAGGGCGCACCGGCAGCGTGGCTTGCAGGCGGTTGGGTAGCGAAAATCTTGTTGCGGCGCGGGCTGGTGCCATCTACCACAGCTCCGGTCCAGTTTTCCTCAATCGGGCAACGCACTGTGGTGGCAATGAAACCGCTGCTTCCGGGCCAGCCGTTATCCTCGATTATCACCACTATTTCGCTGCCATCGGGGGTGAGGATAGGCACTGGCATACCGTCGCGGGTCCACTGGCGATAGCTGATTCTCACGGGGGCGCTCCAGGTGATACCTTTGTCGAATGAGCGGCACATCGATATGCACTGCTCGTTCGTAGAGGTGAAGTCGTTTTCGTTGGCAAAATAGCATTGCAGCTCACCCGAGGGCAGCTCAAGGAACGAAGGCTCCCAGCAGCCGTCGGCAAAAGTGTGCTGTGCATCAAAGATGAAAATTTCATCGCTCCACGTAGTGCCATTGTCGGTGCTGCGGCGGCAGCGTATTCCGAAGCGGCGGTCGGTGCTGTAAGGCTGATGAGGGCGCGGATTGTAGCCCACAATGATAGTGCCGTCGGTGAGCTGGAGCAAGTCGGGGACACATTCAGCCACATTTGCAGGATTAGGGGCTATCAGTTGGCTTGGGGTCCACGATTTGCCGCCGTCGGAGCTGTAAATCACGTGGATTCCGCCATTTTCGGCAGCCACCATGAGGCGGCCGTCGTGCAGCTGAATCATGCGGGCATAGTTGCCGTTGCTGAAAAGCGTCTTTTTAGTGTCGGTATCCCAGAATATGCGAGAGCGGTCGTAGGCTTCCTTGCGCATAGCCGAAGCCCCGAGCGACACGATTGCGGTGATTGCGAGCAGAATTGCCGATTTAGTAGAAATTTTCATCGTTGTGATATGTTTTGAGGTTGGATTTCAGTGAAAAAAGCCGTGGGAGGAGCAACGACTGCCCGTGTGGGCGTCGTTGCACCACCCGGCGGCTTCGCGGTTGATTAGTAGTGGTTATATCTTAGCTTGGAAGCTATATTTCTTTTTATTGGATTGAAAGCAGTGTCGTCGCCCTTTGGCGGCGACACTGCTGCGAAAAGCATGCTACTACAGATTCTTAATTATTCAAACGTGACATTCACGGTAACGGTCGTTTCCAGTTTCACCTCGGGGTTCTCGGGGTGTGTAGCTATGAGGGTGTAGGTCACCGGACGGGTGAAATCCACCTTTGTGACTCCCGACGTCTGTTCCACACCGTTGATGAATGCCGACTCGTTGGTGCCGGTCATTGCAAACTTTGGTGCTACCGCCGAGATGTCGCTTCCGGCAGGCACTTTCACATTCATGGTGTAGGTGCTATAGTCGTATTCCGAGTAACCCAGAGTGCCGGTTGCACCAAGTAGCGAGAAACTCTTGAAGATGGCATAATTGAGCGTGAGCAGCTTGTAGCTTGCCACGTTGCCTTCATTTGAGGTTACAGTAATCTCGTGGGTTGAGCCGAGATTATACTTGGTGGTAGAGCTGAAGTCGGCTCCATCGATAGCAATAGTGCTGGTAGATGAGGCGATATAGAACTTCAGTTTCTGCGTTAGAGGCACTGTGAGGGTCTTGTTCTTGTAGAGGAGCTTGCGCGGAAGAGCCATGAGCCAGTTGCCGCCGCCAATCTGCTCGGCAAATACCTCATCGTAGTAAACTGCGGGAGCCGAAATGCGTTCAAGTTCGGTCACGTCGTCCTTCACATGCACATAGGCTGAGCAGGTGTCGCGAAGCACCACTTGTCCTTCGTTGCTGTGGTTGGTGACGAGGCATACCACCTTATACACACCCGGTGTGGTGTAGGCATAGGTGAACAAGCCTTTGTTTACCACCAACCCCGTGTTGCTCTGCTCGCGAAGCTCATAGTCGTGACCGCTGTCGCCGGGGTAGATTACCACGTTCTCGGCATTGCCCGTGAAGTGCACGGTCATCGACTCGTTGATATTGTAAGTGTCCTGCTCAATCTTCATCTGTGCGGTGGGCTGTGTAGCCTCTTCCTCGCTGTTGCAAGCAGAGAAAGCCACAGTGGCGAGCATCATGAATATTGTCGTTTTTAATGTTTTCATCGCTTTGTCGTGAAATTAATGAAATTAGTAACCTGGGTTCTGTGTTACCACGCCATTCGACACGTCGATTTCGGTCTGCGGTATCGGGAAAATCTCGTTTACGCCCTCACGGAAGTACATTCCGCGCTGGTTCACCGTGTAATCGAGGGCAAACTTCTGGAGCAATGCCTTTGCACGACCCTGGCGGACGATGTCGAAGAAGCGGTCGAACTCAAAGCAAAGCTCCATGCGACGCTCGTTCCATATCTGGTCGCGGACTACACCGTAGCCACCGCCATTGTAGAGCGTAGAGCTGTTGTTGAGTTTGTTGAGCACGCGCTTGTAGCCGTTGAGTTGGTCGATAGCCTCCTGGCCGTGTCCGCACTCGTTGAGACCCTCGGCATACATGAGCACTACTTCGATGTAGCGCATGTAGCGGCGGTTCTTGCTGTTGTCGCCACTATAGAGCGGGCGGTCCTTGATTGGGGTGTACCACTTGAGCGAGAGGATAGGAATAGGACCTCCGATTTCGGTGTTCTCGTTGTCGGGGGTATATTCGTGGTGACCGATAGTGAAGTCGCGGCGCACATCGTTGCCGAAGATTGAGTTACGAATCTGGTCGGTGCAATAGAGCGGCGACGATGCGCTGAAGAGTGATTCATAGATGTAGCTACCCTCATTGGTGTCGCCCGATGAGCCGTCGGCTGATTCTTGATGCACTATTTCAAATACTGAGCCTTTGCAGAACTCACCGGCATTGTAGAACTGGTTGAGGTACCACATTTTGTAGTTGTCGATAGTACCGAGAGGGTTGTTGTAGGCATCGAGATACTCATAGCTGTAAGCGCCCTTGAGTGTGGCAATCTGGAAGTCGGGACCTTCGTAGGGGTCGGTTTCGGCGCAGAGCTCCTGAGGCTTGAACCAAAGGCGCTTGCGCAGGGCTTCCCAGTCCTCACCATTGTAGCGTTCGTCGTAGCGAAGCATCTGGCTCATCGACATCGGTGCGCCATCTACGAAGTAGCGGCCAATCTCCATGAGCTGTTCCCACTTCTCAGAGGGGACTCCCGGCACAGCTTGATACATGAGCACCTTCATGAGCAGTCCGGCACAAGCTCCGGCTCCTGCCTTTCCGGCATCTCCGCCCGCAAACTTGTTGCGGAGCATGCAGCAAGCCTCGCGGAGGTCTTTCTCAATGTAGGCATAACATTCTTCTTTCGATGAGCGAGGAATCACAAGGTTATCCACTGTCTCCACCTCGGGGCGGATAGGCACACCGCCAAAAGTCTTCACGAGGTTGAAATAGAAGAGGGCACGGAGGAACTTGGCTTGCGCCAGAATCTCGCGCACGTCGCGGTAGGTGGTGTAGTTGTTGTCGGTGATGCGCACGCGGTGTGCGTTGGCAAT
>CALZFJ010000190.1 GCA_945645715.1 uncultured Prevotellaceae bacterium
TGGAGACACCCCGGGACTGTATAGCACCATAACCCGCGACCAAAACTTGAAAATCACTGTAACTGTAACACCCGTTGATTACACTAAGGTAGAGTGGTTTATCGACGACTCGCAGGTGGCTACAGGCACTGAACTTGACATGGCACTGCTTGCCGGTGAATATACACTGAAAGTAGTAGCTACCACTACCCAAGGCAAATCCACATATCGCTTATGCACTGTGAAGGTGCTGCCGCTTGCAGGTGACGCTACTTTGCAGAATATTGAAACCGAACGCATCGTGGCTCCCGGCATTTCGGCAACCCTTCACGGAGAGAACCTTGCCGGAGTGAAGAGCTTCAATATCGGAGGCGTTGAGGTAACCGATTTCAAGGTTACAGCCGACGATATGGGTGAAGTGATTGAATATAAAGTCCCTGAAGGACTTGAGGCCGGAGTCTATCGTGTAGTGCTCAACACAGCCGATGGCTCGTTAGGTGGCGGACAAATCACAGTGAGCAGCGCAGCCCTTGTGAGAGGAGACTCTTTCCGTGCAAATGCAGGCGCAGAGTTTACACTCACAGGTATCAACCTCGATGACATTGCTGCCATCACCATTGGAGGAGCTGAAGTAAGCAATTTCACAACACAATCATTCGATGTGATTTCATTCACATTCCCGGCACTTGAAGTGGGTGATCACACTATGACAGCAACCTCAAAGAGCGGACAGGAAGTGAGCTTCGCCGGAACTACAGGACTCAGCAACAAGGCAACAGTCACAGTAACAGCCGAAACAACCGTGTGGGAAGGACATCACTATGTGTCGTGGGAATTACCCGACGGCAATCCCAACAAGACGTTCAATATGATTTCGGGCGAACAGTTCAAGTCGTTTGGAGCAGGAACCACATTGCGTTTCTACTACTCGCTTGAGTCGAGTGCCGAGTATCACCAAATGCAGATTACTTCGGGCTGGTGGGCTGATCTTCCAGGTACGTCAAAGATCGACCTTGCCGAGGATGGAGTTCGCGTTCTCGTAATCACCCAGGAGATGATTGACATGGTGACATCACAGGATGGATTCCTCTGTGTGGGTCACGGATATTATGTTGATAGAGTAACCATTCAATGACAATCATGAAACGCCAAGTAATAACTTCAATCATGGTGTCTTCAATTATGTCGATGACAGCTGCTGCACAACACAATGTGCAGCAGCCGGTTATCCCTGCCGATGCCAGAATTGAGAAGAAAGTTGAGAAAACACTGAGTCGTCTCACTCTTGAGGAGAAAGTGGGACAAATGATGGAAGTGGTAATCGACCTTATCGGAGACAACAACAGCAAGGGCGTATTTGAAATCAACGAACGCAAACTCGACTCACTGTTGTGCAACTACAAGGTGGGATCGCTGCTGAATGCGCCGAACACTGTGGCGCCTACTGCGGCAGAGTGGGAGCGACACATTGCAAAGATACAAAAGGCTTCGATGAAGCATCTGGGTATTCCTTGCATCTTCGGTCTCGACCAGAATCATGGTTCTACCTACACTCAGGGCGGTACATTATTCCCGCAGAACATCAATGTGGCTGCTACCTTCAACCGCGAAATCGCACGCAGTGCAGCCGAGGCAACAGCCTACGAAACCCGTGCCGTGAGCGTGCCTTGGAGCTACAGCCCCACAATAGATCTTGGTCGCGACCCACGCTGGCCTCGCATCTGGGAGAATTTCGGAGAAGATTGCCTGCTCAACTCAGTGATGGGAAGTGAGATGGTGCGTGGATTCCAAGGCGATGACCCCAACCACGTGGATAACCGCCACATCGCCGTTTCGCTAAAGCATTATATGGGCTATGGAGTGCCATTCAGTGGCAAAGACCGTACACCGGCCTACATTGCGCCATCGGAATTGCGTGAAAAGCATTTTGCTCCATTTCTTGCCGGACTCAAGGCAGGTGCACTTTCGGTGATGGTAAATTCGGCATCGGTCAACGGACTGCCGGTGCATGCCAACCGCGAGCTTCTCACGGAGTGGCTCAAGGAAGAAACCGGCTGGGACGGTGTGCTGATTACCGACTGGGCCGATATCAACAATCTCTACACTCGCGAGATGGTTGCTACCGACAAGAAGGATGCATTGCAAATGGCTATCAATGCCGGAATCGATATGATAATGGAGCCTTACAGTGCCGATGCTTGTCCGCTGATTGTAGAACTTGTGAAAGAGGGCCGTATTCCCCAAAGCCGCATCGATGATGCAGCTCGCCGTGTACTCCGCATGAAGTATCGTCTTGGACTCTTCGACGAGCCTGCACAAATGCTTGCAAAATATCCCGATTTTGGTGGAGAAAAATTTGCTCGTCTTGCCCTTGGTGCTGCCGAGGAGAGTATGGTGCTTCTCAAGAACGAGAACGGAATGTTGCCACTAAGCCGTGGTAAGAAAATCCTGCTCACCGGACCCAATGCCAATCAGATGCGTTGCCTTAACGGAGGATGGAGCTACACTTGGCAAGGACATCGCACCGATGAATTTGCCGATAGATATAACAGCATATATGAGGCAATGTGCAACACTTTTGGAGCCGAAAACGTGAAGCTCTGCCAAGGTGTCACCTACAATGAGGGTGGAAAATACTTTGAAGAGAATACTCCCGATATTGAAGCTGCTGTGCGTGCAGCCGCTGATGTGGATGTGATTGTAGCTTGCATAGGTGAAAATTCCTATTGTGAAACTCCGGGCAACCTCACCGACCTCAACCTATCGGTGAATCAGCGCAACTTGGTGAAGGCACTGGCACAGCTCGGTAAGCCTATTGTGCTCGTTCTCAATGAAGGACGTCCCAGAATAATTGCCGACATCGAGCCTCTTGCTGCTGCAGTGGTACACACAATGCTTCCCGGAAACTATGGCGGTGATGCACTTGCCCGCTTGCTTGCAGGCGATGCCAACTTCAGCGGAAAGTTGCCTTACACTTATCCAAAGGAGATAAACTCGCTTATCAATTATGACTACAAGAAGAGCCAGGAAGTGGAAACTATGGCGGGAGCCTACGACTACGACGCCAAAGTGACTGTTCAATGGGGCTTCGGTTTCGGAAAGAGCTACACAACATTTGCTTACAGCAACTTGCGTGTAGATAAAACCGAATTTACTGCCGATGACATCATCACAGTGAGCATTGATGTGCAAAACACAGGCAAATGCGAAGGAATGGAAAGTGTGCTGCTCTTCAGTAGCGACAAGGTTGCAAGCCTCACTCCCGATTGCCGTCGCCTGCGTGATTTCACCAAGATTTCACTCAAACCCGGCGAGAAGCAAACAGTGACATTCACATTGCCGGCAACCGACCTCGCATTTGTGGGTTATGATGGCAAGTGGATTCTTGAAAAAGGTGAATTTACACTGCAAATTGCAGGAGAACAAACAACAGTAACTTGCACCGCAACCCAAAAACTTTGATAATATACTCTCTCCACACTTTTTTAGGTCTCAATAGACAACACATCATCAAAACAATATGAAAACAACAAAGCCGCATCGTGACAAAGATGGGGTGAAAAAACAAAAATGACTACACCGACAGAAAATTCACAATAGTGATGATTCTGCCGGTGTAGTTTTGTTTTGTTATTATATTGAAAGTGTAATTATTGTTATTTGTGAGATGGCAACAAGTAACGGCGATAACGAATGAGGAAGTATGTTAGAACAAGGCTTATGAAAGCGAGCTTTGGAAAGCCGCCATTGGTGGGGACACCGAAAGTTTCAAATGTAGTGCCCACGGAGGTGGCAGCAACATCGGCAGTTGCAAAAATGTAGGAGCTGATTACTACCACCGAATTGTTGATGGCATGAGCAATGATGGGAACCCACAGTGAGCCTGTCCATACGAGCAGATAGCCCAAAACAGCTCCGAGCAGAAGCCTGGGTACAAAGCCGAAGAACTGGAAGTGAAGTAGGCTAAACACTATTGCAGCCAGCCAGATGCTAAAGTGTGAATTGCGGAATTGCGAAAGAGAGCCTTGCAATGCTCCACGGAAGAGCATTTCCTCGCTGATGCCTGTGAGAACACCCATAAGGAGCACACAGCCAATCATTCCAAGAAAGGTGTTGCCTTTGAGGAAGCTGTCGGTTACAGCCTTTGCAGCATCTTCGGTAGCACGCATCCATTGCTCAATAGCAGATAGAGAGTCGGGGAGTGAAAGCTGTTCATTGAGATATACTATATAGTTCATTGCAGGCATTGAAATCGCAAGCAATAGAATCACAAACAGAATTTCACGCCAATGAGGTGCTATGTTGAGTTTCAAGAACGACATCGGCTTGGAAGTGATAAAGCGTGCTGTGATAAAGGCCGGAATTATGAACACTAGTAGGTCTTGAAGCACAATGGATATGGTGAGAAGGGGCTTTGTGCCAATTGAGAGAATGCCCGTGATTGCCGCAGTAATAATAGATGCAAAAACGAGGCCGAAGAAAAAACAGGACCAGAGTATAATCTGCCTGCCATTAAGAGAGTTGCGGTTAAGTAGGTCGTTATTTTTCATTTTTCATTGTAGTTTTATGCAAAAATAGCTATAAATCCTCAAAGAAAGGACATTTAAGCATCAAGAATTAGTGGTTTATGCTAAAAATGGGTTAAAAAGTGAACAATTCTTGTACTGAATAGGTAATAATTTGTAGATTTGTAAAAATTAAAACTTAATGATATGAAATCAATTAAATTATTATTGATTGCGTTGTTGCTG
>CALZFJ010000191.1 GCA_945645715.1 uncultured Prevotellaceae bacterium
GAGGAGATGCGCGAAAAGACACGCGAGGTGATAAAGGGCGCACAGGGTGCGGCTTAGCCATGTGCCGGGTGACAGCTATTCCCGATCTGCCAAATAAAGTGGTCAATCCGCTTATATAATTAATCTATATGGTATGCTCTGAGGTGTCGCTGAGAATACTCATGGGTGTGTCTTGTTATATGGTTTTTGCTTGGTTTTTGCTTGAAAAACGATTGAAAAATTAAGTGTTAATAATTTGGAAAATAGAGGCAAAAACACTACCTTTGTAGCGGTTTTCCCGCCATATTGTGTATAGTCTAACCTATATGGTGCATCTGATAGACTGAATAGGCGGGGAACACAAAATAACAAATTAGCAGTACACCCAGAGTTAAGTGTCTGATTTAAAAGCAGATATACCAACTATGGGTGAGTTGTGAATATATGTGGTAGTAAACAAAACGAAAAATTTTCAAGTGGTATTTTTATGGCTGAGAGCGGGCAAAATAGCTGCTGCGAACATTGGTATGTGATGAATACATATACCAAAGATGATTCGCGCATTGATGCTGTGCTCCGCTCGTGCAGCAACCTTCGGCACTATATGCCGATGCGATATGCAGTCCGCAATTTCTATGGCCGCCCGAAGCGTGTGCTGGTTCCGCTGATACCCCACACTTTCTTCTTGAGAGGCACTTATGAGGCTGTGGAGGCTTTCCAGAAAGACATCTCGATAATTGGCTTTGCAACGATGCTGGTTGACGGTCGCCGGACTTCTATGAAGGTGCCCGACGGTCAGATGGAGAGCTTTATCAAGGTTGCCGACCGCTACGAAGACGATCTTACATATTATCAGCCAAGTGAAATCCAACTGAAGAAAGGCGATTATGTTCGCATAGTCGGTGGCGACTACAACGGTGCAACCGGTATGATGCTGCGTCTGAAAGGCAAACGCGGCAAGCGTCTTGTGGCTTGCATACCGCAAATTATGGCGATTGCAACCACGCTTATCGAGCCTGAATATATCCAGAAAATCACCAAAGAAGAATACCTCGAATCCATGAAGGAATGTCAGTGAGATTAACTCTTTAATCTTCACAGAGAATCCTCAGAATTTGCGAGCACGAATCACGCGAATTTCACGAAATGAGTGGCACCATAGGGTCGCGCCTTGGTGCGCCCGAAATGACGTGAACACGAATCTTTTATGGCTCTCGCAAAGATTTACAATAATATTTCTGATTCAGCGCATTCGGCACTTTCTGCATCGATAAAATCTCTTGACAAACTGAAATCTTTGCAGGCTTCGTGGCTCCGTAGAGCATTAATGAGGGAAAATTACTACCATAAATATGAGAAATTCACAACTGGCTGGTACCAGTCAACTTGCTCTGACTTCTGAGTTTATGCCCGACAACTGTCGGCGCCTAATTGAGGAAGAAAGGCATAACGAACGTATGATAAATCTATACAGTATTGGTAATGATTGGATTGCGATAGAGCAATCGGCATATATGCTGTACAAGTTGTTCCCTAAATGCGCCGTGCTGCGGGCAAATCTGCCGGGATCCCCATTCCCTGTGGTGATGGCGTTGTTGAAGGACAAAGAGCTCAAAGCTTACTCGCGTGAGCACATCGTGCAGAGGCCTACCCCATCGCACTACGTACTGCTATCCAAACCGATTAATACATCTTCATTCGCCCGCTGGCACCGCCAGCAGCTCAATGCGTGACACATATTTTTCCCGGGGCTGAAAAGCCCAAAGATAATAACCTGAATATAACAACAATTAGTATGAATAAATTATTGGAGCGACTTCACTTCGACAAGTATGTGAATGTCTATGTTATTTTTGCGCTCGACATGGCAGTGTCGGTCATCTGTTCGATGCTGGCGCTGATGGGGCTCTCGTTGTTGTTCCCATCTTCGAGCGACTACACGCTGCCGTTCCTGGCTGAGTGGTTCATTGCCGGAATCGTCGGCATCGGGGTGCTGTTCTACACACAGAAAACGTATTATGCGGTAATCCGCCACTCTAACCTGCGCGAGATTGCCAACCTCACGATTTCGGCTGTCGGGAAGATGATCCTGATAGCCTTTGTGGTGTTCGCGTTCCCGCAGGTTGACTTCTCGCCGTCGCACATCTGGGGCATGCTTGTGCTTGACTGCCTTCTTACGGTGCTCGGTCTGGTGCTGATGCGCGTGTGCATGATTCTGGCGTACGATATGATCCAGATAAAGGTGCGCAAACGCCGCAAACGCGAGGCGGTGCTTATCTACGGCACTGACAACAAGGCGATTTCGTTTGTCAGAACAATGGAGCTGAGCAACAAGTACAACGTTGCAGGATTCCTCGTTTATGGTGACACCGACAAGAACCACGTGATCCACGGCAAGCACGTTTTCCACGTTGATAGCGAGCGTGACTTCGTGAACCTGGTGCAGCAGCAGTGCATCGACTCGCTGATTTTCGCCCACCGCCACGATGCACGCAACGAGGAGAATCGCCTTATCCGCTTCTGCAACGCGGAGAAGATTAAGGTGTGCTATTCGCCTTCGGTAGAAGAAGTTATCGACGGCAAGGTGAAGCAGGGAGCAGTGCGAGAAATCAAGATTGAGGACCTTCTGGGTCGCCCGGAGATAGAGATTTCACTCGACGAGATAAAGGCGAACTTCAAGGGCAAGACGGTGCTGGTGACCGGCTCGGCTGGCTCTATCGGCTCAGAGCTTTGCCGCCAACTTGCAACTTTCGGCGTGAAGGAGCTGGTGCTGTTTGACAACGCCGAGACTCCGATGCACAATTTCCGTCTAGAGTTTGAGGAGCGTTTCCCCGATGTGCCGTTTACGCCGGTGATTGGCGATGTGCGCATTCCGGCGCGTCTCGACTATGTGTTCCGCAAGTTCCACCCGCAGGTGGTGTTCCACGCGGCTGCCTACAAGCACGTGCCGCTGATGGAGGAGAATCCGTGCGAGGCGGTGCTGGTGAACGTTGCCGGCAGCCGTAATGTGGCTGACAAGTGCATCGAATATGGTGTGGAGAAGATGGTGATGATTTCTACCGACAAGGCTGTAAATCCCACAAATATAATGGGTTGCACGAAGCGTCTCGCAGAAATCTATGTGCAGTCGCTCGGACTCGCGATCGAGCAGGGAAAGATGGAGGGCAAGACGAAGTTTGTCACCACACGCTTCGGCAACGTGCTTGGCTCTAATGGCTCGGTGATTCCGCGCTTCCGCGAACAGATTGCGAAGGGCGGACCGGTGACCGTTACGCATCCTGAAATAACCCGATTCTTCATGACGATTCCCGAAGCTTGCCGTCTGGTTATGGAGGCAGCGACGATGTCCACTGGCAACCAGATTGTGGTGTTCGACATGGGCGAATCGGTGAAAATCAGCCACTTGGCGAAGCGAATGATAGAGCTGGCAGGATTCGAGCTTTACAAGGACATCAAGATAGAATATACGGGTCTGCGCCCGGGCGAGAAGCTCTACGAGGAGGTGCTCTCGACGAAGGAGAACACCCTGCCGACGAAGCACGACCGCATCCGCGTGGCGAAGGTGCGCGAATATGACTATCAGGACGCCTTGAAGGCATCAAAGGAGCTTGAAAAGCTGAGCCGCGAGGTGAACATTCCGGAGATGGTGAAGCTGATGAAGAAAATTGTGCCTGAGTTCAAGTCGAAAAATTCCGAGTTCGAGAAATACGACAAATAATAGAACCTCACGCAGAATGCGCGGAATACGCGGAAGATTTTTTGAAATATAATTCCTTGATTCTGCGTGAGGGATAATCACTTTGAGAGAAAAATTTCGACAGATTCGTGTGATTCGTGTTCACAAAAGACATTCCGCGTATTCTGCGTGAGTATAAAATTCATTGATTATGAGAAAGTTTGAGGATATTCAGATTGCGGTGGCAGGCACAGGCTATGTGGGGCTGTCGATCGCCACGCTGCTGGCGCAGCACCACAAGGTGACTGCCGTTGACGTGATTGCGGAGAAAGTTGATAAAATCAACAACAAGATTTCTCCGATTCAGGACGATTACATAGAGAAGTATCTGGCAGAGAAGCCGTTGCAGCTCACTGCCACGCTCGATGGGGCTTCGGCTTACCGCGATGCCGACATTGTGGTGATTGCCGCGCCGACCAACTACGACCCGGTGAAGAACTTCTTCGACACCCACTGCATCGAGGAAGTCATCGACCTCGTTCTTGAAGTGAATCCTGAGGCTGTGATGGTGATAAAATCCACTATTCCTGTGGGTTATTGCCGCTCGCTGTATATTAAATATGCTGAGAAGTTCAAGGCTATGGGACCGTTGGCTGACGGTCGCCGTCGCGAGTTGCGTCTGCTGTTCTCGCCGGAGTTCCTACGCGAGTCGAAGGCACTTTACGATAACCTTTATCCGTCGCGAATCATCGTTGGCTATCCCAAGATGCTTGGCTCGGAGTGGAAGGCTGAGGATGAGGCGATTAGCCGTATTCAGGGCAACCACAGCCGCGAGTATGCCGAGACGTTTGCGCGACTGCTTGTGGAGGGTGCCGAGGGCGCGTCGAAGGACAATCCGGTGCACCCCGAATATGCCGCCACGAAGAACATTCCGGTGCTTTTCATGGGCTTGAAGGAAGCTGAGGCAGTGAAGCTTTTCGCCAACACCTACCTCGCGCTGCGCGTGAGCTACTTCAACGAACTCGACACCTATGCCGAGATGAAAGGTCTTGATTCACGGGCGATT
>CALZFJ010000192.1 GCA_945645715.1 uncultured Prevotellaceae bacterium
ATAGCCCTGCTTCTTCAGGTCGGTTGCGAGGCTGTAGCAGTTGTTGCCGTCGGGTGTCACGCCGAGGGTATAGTTTTTGGCTTTAGAACCCGTAGATAGGGCTGTACCCGCGGCAGCCGAGTCGGTGATTTTGCTACTTGCTGAGTAAGAAGTGCAAATTGTGGTCACAGGGAATTGCAGCATTGTGAGATGCTCGCTGTTGCCGAGCACGGTGCGGTTGTAGGTTTCGGTGGAAAGCATGTGTCCCAGTCCCATTCCATCACCTATGAAATAGAACACATATTTGGGCTGTGCTGCAAGTGCTGTCAGCATAGAGCCAAGCAGCACGATAAATGTAAGAGAAAGTTTGCGCATTTTGTTTTATTGATTTGGTTTTTATAATTTTTGTCATTGGTTGGGGGAGTCCTACTCCCCGTTCATGGCGAGCATCGACTCCATAATCTTGCGGTCGTTGCTCAAGCGCGGCACTTTGCGCTGTCCACCGAGCTTGCCTGTGCTTCCGAGCCAGCGGTCGAAGAGTCCCGGGCGTGCTTCGGTGATGGTGAGGCGGTCGAGGAAGATGCTTCCCGAGCGCTTCGCCTCGTAGTCGCTGTTTACGTCTTGCAGATGGCTGTCGAGGGCATCGGCAAATAGCTCCATGTCGGCAGGACGGCGGTTGAACTCAATGAGCCACTGGTGGTGTCCGTGGCTTTCGCCGTGGGCATATACCGGGGCGGCGGTGTAGTTGGCAATCAGGGCGCCGGTTTCGCGGCAGGTGCGGGCAAGGGCTTCGTCGGCATTGTGCACCATCAGCTCCTCGCCGAATGCATTGATGAAGTGCTTAGTGCGTCCGGCGATGCGTATTTTCACCGGCGACGTCTGTTCCACGCGCACGGTGTCGCCAATCTGGTAGCGCCACAGCCCATTGTTGGCGGTGATTACGAGCGAATAGGTCTTCCCTGTCTCCACTTCCCACAGCGGTAGCACGCGCGGCGACGGATTGTCGATGTCTTCAATCGGGATAAACTCATAGAACACGCCCACATCGAGCAGAAGCAGCATGGCGTTGCTCTCAGCCGACGACTGCACGGCAAAGAAGCCTTCGGAGGCGTTGTAGGTTTCAAGATAGTGCATGCGACTGTTGTCGCAAATCGAGGCATATTCGTCGCGATAAGGCTCAAAGCTGATGCCTCCGTGAAAGAATACCTCCAGATTTGGCCACACATCGTGAATGCTTGATGCTCCTTCGCGCTTAATCACCTCTTTGAGCACGGTGAGAAACCACGACGGCACACCCGAGATGTTGGTGATGTTCTGCTTGCGGCTTGCCTCCACGAGAGCCGGCAGCTTGCGGCTCCAGTCTTCCATGAGGGCTGTAGCCTTGTCGGGGACGCGCACCAGGTTTACAATGGGGTTGATGTTGGCGATAAGGTTGGCCGAGAGATCGCCCACCTGCACTTCGCGAGGCAGATTAAGCTCATTGGCAAAGCTGCCGCCAAGAATGAAACCCTTGCCCGAGAACATGCGGCTGTCGGGGTTGATGTTGAGATAGTGCGCCACCACATCGCTGCCACCGCGGTAGTGGCAACGCTTGAGCGACTCGTCGCTTATGGGGATATACTTGCTCTTGCCGTCGCTTGTGCCCGACGACTGTGCAAAGCGAGTCACTTTGCCTCGCCACAGCACATCTTTTTCGCCACGCACCATGCGCATGATTTGTGGGCGCAGGTCTTCATAGCTGTGCAGCGGCACGCGCTCCCGGAATTGTGCGTAGGTCATGCGGTCGCCGAAGCCATATTTCACCCCTATCTCGGTGCGCGATGCCTGCTGCAGGAGCATGTCAAGCTCCTCGCGCTGCACCGTGTCGCCGTGATTCACAAACCGCTGCGCAGCCATGAGCCGGCTGCTGAATGCCATTCGTGCAATAGGTGTGAAATCGATCATCGTCGGTAGGTCTTTAATCTAAACAAAATAATGGCATAGATAACCGCTGCGGTGCACTGTGTGCACGCAGAAATACCTATAACCACTGCAAAATTACTCAGAAAAATCAACAAAACAATAACAACACCAATACTTTTTCTACAAAAAATGAGCAAGGAGCTTTGATGCTATCAAAACTCCTTGCCGTATGGTTGGACTACCAAGATTCGAACTTGGACAAACAGAACCAAAACCTGTTGTGCTACCATTACACCATAGTCCAATCCTAATCAAATGCGACTCTTCGTCTCATTTGCGACTGCAAAGGTAGGCTATTTCACCGAATTATCCAAATTTTTGTCTCGAAAATTGTGGCACTGTGGAAAAATTCGGTGGAAAGCCTTCGCACTGCCCCTTGTGCCGGGGTAGTGTTAAAGATGACGCACAGGGGCTGTGCCTCACTTGCGATATTATTTCTTCTGCTCCTTGAGGAGGTCGCGGATTTCGGTGAGCAGTTTTTCCTCAGCCGATGGCTCGGGAGCCGGTGCGGGAGCGGGCTTCTCCTCCTCCTTCTTGCGCGAGAGCTTGCCGATGAGGCGAATGAAGAGGAACACCGAGAATGCGATGATAAGGAAGTCGAAAGTCACCTGCAGGAAGTTGCCATAGTTGAGCGTAACGGCATCGGCAGCCTGCTGAATGACATTTCCGGCTTCGTCTTTAAGCTCGGGAACGGCATCTTTCATTGTGAATTTCAGGTCGGTGAAGTTCACGCCACCCACGAGGAGTCCGATGGGAGGCATAATCACGTCGGCAACTACCGACGATACGATCTTTCCGAAGGCACCACCAATGATAACACCGACTGCCATATCGAGCACGTTGCCCTTCATGGCAAAATTCTTGAAGTCGTTGAGGAATTTGTTAGCCATAATAAAATTAGTTATTTGGTTAATAAAAAGTGATTGTTGTGTCGCATTTTGTTGGGGTTACAGCCCAAATTCGCTCTTGAGTCGCTCCACATAGTCGAGTTTCTCCCAAGTGAACAGCTCCACGGTGAGCGTCTTGTTGCCCTCATATTTCGAGCGGAACTCCTTGACGATAGTGCGCGGAGCACGTCCCACGTGGCCATAGGCGGCTGTTTCCTCGTAAATCGGGTTGCGAAGTTTCAGACGGCGTTCGATTGCATTGGGGCGCATATCGAAGATGCTGTTGAGCTTTGCTGCAATCTCGGCGTCGCTCAGGGCAACGTGCGAAGTGCCGTAGGTGTTCACGCAGAGGCTCACGGGACGAGCTACACCGATGGCATAAGCCACTTGCACGAGCACTTCGTCGGCAATTCCGGCAGCCACTACGTTCTTGGCGATGTGGCGGGCGGCATAGGCAGCCGAGCGATCGACCTTCGAGGGGTCTTTTCCCGAGAATGCACCACCACCGTGGGCGCCTTTTCCGCCGTAGGTATCAACGATGATTTTGCGTCCGGTGAGACCGGTGTCGCCGTGCGGGCCACCAATCACGAATTTTCCTGTGGGGTTCACGTGGAGAATGAGGCGGTCGTCGATCATTGTCTTGATCTTCTCGGGGAGCTTTGCGATGACGCGAGGCAGGAGAATGTCGCGCACGTCGGTGTAGATGCGGTCGAGCATTCGGCGGTCGGCATCGTCCTGAGCCGCCTTAGAGTCGTCGGCAGGAGCGATAAATTCGTCGTGCTGGGTGCTGATTACGATGGTGTGAATGCGCACCGGGTGATTCTGTTCATCGTATTCCACTGTCACCTGGCTCTTGGAGTCGGGGCGCAGGTAGGTCATCACCTTTCCCTCGCGGCGAATGGCTGAAAGCTCGCGCAGCAGCATGTGCGAGAGGTCGAGCGAGAGCGGCATATAGTTGGAAGTCTCATTGCAGGCGTAGCCGAACATCATGCCCTGGTCGCCGGCACCCTGGTCTTCAGCCACGGCGCGTTCCACACCGCGGTTGATGTCTTGCGACTGCTCGTGCAGAGCCGAGAGTACGCCACACGATTCGGCATCAAACTTCAGCTCGCTACGCGTGTAGCCGATGCGGCTAATCACGCCACGCGCCACCTCCATGAGGTCGATGTAGGCATCGCTCTTCACCTCGCCGGCAACAAACACCTGTCCGGTGGTAACGAGAGTTTCGCAAGCCACCTTCGATTGCGGGTCGTAGGCGAGAAAGCGGTCGAGAATTGCATCACTGATTTGGTCAGCCACCTTGTCGGGGTGGCCCTCCGATACTGATTCAGAAGTGAATAAATAGTTCATTTTTCCAATTTTTTTAGATAAAGTGGAAAAAGCTTAAGCAACGGTCCTCAAAAATGTTGATTTCACTCCGTCCTTCCACGCCTGTGCAGCAAGGGCAGCTTTGCTACTGTGGCGACGGCGCTCCGAGGCGCATACTCTCGAAGGAGGAGCTTGGAACGCAGTTTTAGCATTTTTTTATGTGGTTGCAAGCAGCCAAATTTTTCCACAAAAGTTAAACAATAATTTTTTGCAGCTACAAAGATACTGCCTATAGCCCAAACTGCCAAATTTTTTACACGAAATCGCTGTGTTTCCACCGAAAAAAGTGTCGGGGCTATGAGAAAACGCGAAGATGAAAAATCGTGGTGCAAATTTTTTTGAATTTTAGCGAATTATGTTGTAAATTTGCGGAGTAAATACAGTGTGCCGAGGAAACGGCTATCAGCTAAAATTCATAAACGATAAACTAATCGAGCAGATGAACTACTCAATTCTCAATTTCCTGACTCTTCTTGGAGCAGTAGGACTATTCCTCTATGGAATGAAAGTGATGA
>CALZFJ010000193.1 GCA_945645715.1 uncultured Prevotellaceae bacterium
CGCGTCCGTCGTAGTTGAGGCGGAGCACATCGGGGTCAAACCACACTTCGCGTCCGCCGAGGGTTGAGGTGCCGTGCTCCTTGAGCGTGATGCGGTGTATTTCATTCTTGGTGACGAGATTTCCGCGCGACTGCTTGCCCTTGATGGCGAGCTGCGAGAGATCCACATCGAATTGCAGCACCTTCAGGCGGAATTTAGGCTTGAGGGTAATCTTCAGCACTTCAGCCTCGCCATTGGGGTTGGCTGTGAACCAGAGAATCTTCGAGCCGGGTTTGCCCTGGGTGAGGTCATACTCCTTGTCGCGGGTGAGTCCTGTAACGGCGAAGCGCTTCATATAGACAATGCCGCCCTTACCGTCCTGATAGAGCACATTGTAGATGGTGCGGGTATCGTTGCGCTTAAACACGCTTAGATACTGGATGTTCTTGCCCACATAGAGCTTGTCGGCAACGCGTACGAGCTTGTATTTTCCGTCTTTGTAGAAGATGATGATGTCGTCGATATTGGAGCAGTTGCACACAAACTCGTCCTTCTTAAGCCCCATACCGATGAAGCCCTCCTCACGGTTGATGTAGAGCTTCTCATTGGCCTCGGCAACGGTGGCAGCCACGATGTTGTCGAAGTTGCGAATGACGGTGCGGCGCGGGAAGTGCGAGCCATATTTAGCCTTGATGCCCTCATACCACTCGATTGTAAATTCCACGAGGTGAGCGAGCTTGTAGTCGATGTCGGCAATGCGCTCGTTGAGGGTGGCGATGTAGTTGTCGGCAGCATCGCTGTTGAAGCGGATAATGCGCTTCATCTTGATTTCCATGAGGCGGAGAATGTCGTCGCGGGTGATTTCGCGGTAGAACGAGGGCTTGAAAGGCTCTAACCTGAGGTCGATGTGAGCTACAGCCTCGTCGGTGCTGCGGCTCTGCTCATACTCGCGGTCCTTATAGATGCGCTCCTCGATGAAAATTTTCTCGAGCGACGCAAATAGCAGCGACTCCATATCCTCGCCGCGCTTGATTTCAAGTTCTTGGCGAAGCATCTCCTTGGTGCGGTCAACGCCATAGCGGAGCACGTCGCTCACGGTGAGGAAGTGTGGCTTGTGGTCCTTGATTACGCAGCAGTTGGGCGAAATGCTCGTCTCACAGTCTGTGAAGGCATAGAGCGCATCAATCATCTTGTCGCTTGAAGTTCCGGCTTGTAGATACACGATTATTTCAGCCTTGTCGGAGGTGTTGTCGTCGATTTTGCGGATTTTGATTTTGCCCTTCTCCTGCGCCTTGAGAATGGAATCGATGAGAGTGGAAGTGCTTTTTCCGTAGGGGAGGTCGTTGATTACGAGCGTCTTGTTGTCGCGCTTCTCGATTTTGGCACGCACGCGCACTTGTCCGCCACGCTCGCCATCGTTGTAACGGCTCACGTCGATATATCCGCCCGTAGCCTGGAAGTCGGGATAAAGCTTGAATTCCTCGCCGCGGAGATAAGCCACGGCAGCATCGAGCAGCTCATTGAAGTTGTGAGGAAGGATTTTGCACGACAGACCCACCGCGATACCCTCGGCACCCTGAGCGAGCAGCAGCGGGAACTTCACCGGGAGGGTGACAGGCTCCTGTTTGCGGCCGTCGTAGGAGAGAGTCCAGTCGGTGATTTTCGGGCTATAGACCACGTCGAGGGCAAAGTCGGACAGACGTGCCTCGATGTAACGGCCGGCAGCAGCGCGGTCGCCGGTGAGCACGTTACCCCAGTTACCCTGCGTCTCGATGAGCATTTCCTTCTGACCGAGCTGCACGATAGCGTCCTTGATTGAAGCATCGCCGTGAGGGTGATACTGCATGGTGTTACCCACGATGTTGGCAACCTTGTTGAAGCGACCGTCGTCAAGCTCCTTCATTGAGTGGAGAATGCGTCGTTGTACGGGTTTCAGACCGTCCTCGATGTGAGGCACGGCACGCTCCAGAATCACATAGGAAGCGTAGTCGAGAAACCAGTTCTGGTACATTCCCGACAATTGCAGGCGCTTGTCTTTAGGTACTTGATAGGAGGAGTGCGCTTCACCGCCTATCTCTTCAATTTCATCGTCAAAATCCTTTTCCATGGAAAAATGAGTGCTATATATCAATTTGGCGTAATCGGTAGTCATCGCCTCCTACAAAAAGGGAGACAATGCCCCTATAAGTTGCAAATTTAGCAAAAAAAATCCAAGCCTCACGCATCACAGCCCAAAAATCGCGAAAAATAATCGCGAGAGAGGGTGTGGAAGGAGGCTGTGGAATAGAATTGTGGCGGATTATTGCACGACTACGGCGCGTGAAGTGCCGGCAGCGCGGACTATGTAGAATCCTCGCGCCATGGGCACTGAGGTGCGTCCGCCAGCCACGGCATTAGCAGTAGCGGCAAGACGTCCGGCGGTGTCGTAGATTTCCACGCGGCAGTCAGCCTGTGGCACAATCGACACTGCACCATTAGCGGCATATACTTTCACATCATTGGTAGCTTTCACAGCCTCAACGGCGGTGGGAGTGCTCACTTCACCGTAGCCGATAATCTTCACTCCACCGGTGGCAGTGGCATCTTCCACGAGCACACCGTCGAACTGAATGTAGTTTGAAGTAGGAGTAAGTTCAATGCCTTCAACCTTCACGCCGTGACCATTGAGATTGCCGCAAACGCCCGAACCAAGCAGCTCGAGGTCATCGTTCACTGAACCAACAAAAGTTGCCACCTCGTTCAGTTTTGGCTCTACGAAGAAAGGCTTGTAATTGTTTGCCATAAAGTTTTCACCCATGTTGCGGTATTGACCGTAGAACACATTGGCTGCGACGTAAACATTAAGCGCAACTGAAACAGAGCTTCCGGGCTCGGGAGCGTCGAGCGAGGTGAGCTTCGCGCCGTCGAAGTAGGTGCTGAAGCCTCTGGGTAGCAACACATTCTCATAATTGCTGCTGCCAATGCCGCCGATAGCCAGCCAGTCGCGTTGCACGAAGTTGGCGAGGCGATAGCCGTCTTCATAGCTGTCGAATCCAGTGTGCCCCTCGGCAGGAGAGGAAGGATTCTCGGTAGTCTCGGTGGTGCGGGCGTAGAGCACGCTATCAAGAGCTTTCACGCCCTCAAGACCGAAGTTGATGGCATATACACCTCTGCCGGCAATTTCCGATGGCTTTGCGGCAGCAGTGGGGGTAATTGCCTGAACATTCAGCTTTTTCCATACATCGGCAGCCTTATAGCTTTTCAAGGCATTGGGAAGCACATAGAATACTGCATCGGAACAGTAAGCGAATGTGTATTCATCCACAGTGGGTGGGGTGGTGTTGTAGATTGTTGCTTTTTCAAGCCACTGGCAACCATAAAAAGCCTTTGAGCCGATACTCGACACTGTGCCTGTGATATCTATCAATTTAAAGCAATCTTCAAAAGCACTTTCACCGATAGTAGCGTTGGAGAGGTTAGTGATGTGCAGTTCAAGATTTTGGCAAGATTCAAATGCTTGTGAGCCAATTTTTGTAATGGCACTATTGAGGGTGAGAGGTCCCTCCAGGCCGGTGCAGCCATAGAAAACTGCCGACGGAATCTCTGTGACATTGTCGAGCACCTTGCCTATTGAGGAGAGTCGTACACACTCGGCAAAAGCACCATTGCCTATGCTCGAAACCGTGCCGTTGATAGTATTAAGACCTAAACACTTACCGAAAGCACCTTTTCCGATTGAGGCATTTGAGAGATTGTCGAAGTGCATATTCAGATAGCTTTCACCCTGAGTGGCACATTCATTAAATGCAAAATCGCCTATGTAGGTAATAGCACCCTTGAGGCAGATGCGATCGCCGTCCAAATACTTGCAATTTTGGAAAGCGTAGTCACCGATTTTAGTGACATTATCGAGAAGCGAACCGATTCCGCTGAGACCTGTACATCCGTCGAAAGCATGTTCTCCTATTGATGTCACAGTTCCGCTCAAATCGACAGTAGTTAACGATGTTAGCCCTTTAAACGCATTGGCTCCAATTGTGGTAATGTTTGCACCGCCGGAAACTTTAGGTAACTGATAATAGATGGGTGAAAAAGCACTGTCACCGATTTTTGTGACTTTATAGCTCTTTCCATTATAGGTTATTTCGGCAGGAATTACCAGCTCTTTAATATTATCACCATCATAAGTAGGGCTTGGTGCAACTTCGGCAGTGCCATCATCGAAGATGTTGTAATTTAGGCAGGATTTTTCATCGTATATGGTAGCTTGTGCGGAGAATGTGGCGAGAAACAAGCCCATTACGAGAAATAGTAGTTTTATACGTTTCATATAGTCTTAATTTTTTGTTTACAAAAAGTGAATTAAAATTGCAGAAGTTGTTTCATCACACTTTTTATAGTAATGTGAAATTATGATTTAGTCACAACTATTTAAATTAGAACAAAAGTACACACTTTTAGTCACATAACAATCTTTCGGCTTATGATTTTTAGAAAAAATTAGTAATTCCTAAGTCATTGTGTTATTCCGGGAAGATTTATTTCGGGCAAAAACAGTTGAAAATATCAAGTTTTTGCCCGAAATAAATCAGATTTTAGTTCTTTTTTTAAGGGTGGAGTGAGGCTTGGAGGGAATTGTGGCGCCGTGGCTATTGTGTGATTGGAGCGGGGTTGGAGAAAATATATTTATGAAATCCTTAATTCCGCAACACTATAATTTAACTTTATTTATAAGTTCCTGAGCAA
>CALZFJ010000194.1 GCA_945645715.1 uncultured Prevotellaceae bacterium
TCAAGGCAAGCGGTTGCTGTGGTTGGGAACGAAATGAGATTTTTGGACTTGCAGTGCATTTCTTCGACCAAGACGATATCAAGGTGGGCGAAAGGATTGACTGCACCATAGTGGTGCCTAACCACATCGAACTCACCGAGGAGGAGAAGAAGGAGGCGCGTCAGAACGCCATTTTAGCCTATCAGAACGAGGAACTCAGCCGGCTCCGCACCCACTACAGCAAGCCGAAGCCCTCGGCAAAACAAGACACACGAACCCAATCACTCTTCGACCTATGAGACCGCACACACGATTCCAGCACAAGGTGGCAGCCGTCAATGAACGGCTGTCGCCAATCACCGAGACCCAGAAGCAGTGGGGCTTCCGCAACGCCTTGAAACACTATGCCATACGCAACGCAAAGGGCGTGGCAACGTGCCTCGACTGCGGTCACCAGTGGCACTCCACCGCCAACACCGAGGGCGAGACCAAGTGCCCCGACTGCGGAGCAACTATCGAGATAAAGGACACGCAATGCCGGAAGCTCACCGACCGACGCTATTTCTCCATAATCACCACAGCCGAAGGAATACAGGTGCAGCGCGTGTTCCGCATCGAAGCCGTATATCGCAAGCACCGCAAGCCGGAATATTCCATAGTGGAGCAGTTCAGGTTGTGGCTCGACGGAGACTGCCACTCTGCCGTTACCTCCCGACGCCGTTCACTCAGCTACTATGTGGACTGCTTTGTGGAATGCAGCGACATCGAACTCCGCTCCGACAACGAGTGCTACCACTACCTTGCCGGAATCTCGGAGGTCTATCCACGTATCAAGGTGCTCCCCAAAATCAAGCGCAACGGACTGAACGGAACAAGCGAAATCCCTTTTATGAAGCTCGCAAAGGCTATCCTCACCGACAGCCGCGCCGAAACAATGCTCAAAGCCGGACGCGGAAGCGACCTCGCATACTTCCTTCAGCACCCCAAACGCCTCGAAGAACTCTGGTCATCTTACCGAATCACTCTACGCAATGGCTACCGCATCGCGGACATTTCCATTTGGGCTGACTATATCGCTCTGCTGACCCGGCTCGGCAAGGACACCCACAACGCACACTACGTCTGCCCCGACAACCTCAGCGAGGCTCACAACAAGGCTCACCGCAAGGCAATGGAACACGAAAACAGACGCGAGAGGGCAGAGAAACGGAAGAAGGCAGCCGGCGATGAAGCTCGGTTCCGTGAGCTGAAAGGGCGTTTCGTGGGCATCTACTTCACCGACGGAACAATCGAGGTCAGCGTGCTCGGCAGCGTCAATGAGTATCTTGAGGAAAGCGCAGCACTGCACCACTGCTGCTTTGCATCGGAATACTACCTTAAACCCAACTCGCTGTGCCTATCGGCGAGGGTCAACGGAGAACGGACAGAGACCGTAGAGCTGTCGCTAACCGACTTCCGCGTGTTGCAGTCACGGGGCTTGTGCAACAGCAACACACCCTACCACGACCGCATCATCAGACTCGTGGAGAGCAACGCCAACCTTTTCCGCAGGCAGTTGGGCGCGTGAGACACAACAGCGATGGCAGCTCCGTCACGGGGCTGCCATCGCTTCAGAAACATAATACTATGGAAATTGCATCTATCTGTGGAAAGCGCCTCGGGTGGCGGTGGCTTCCTGTTGTCTGTGCTCCTGCCGCATATCGCTTTCAAGGTTGCGGACGTCCATAGTAGGATAGTCGGGCAGCCCGTAGCGAATGATGTTGGCGCGGATTTCCGATTCAGTGTATTTCCGGAACACCTCAAAAGTGCCGCCTACACGCGGATTATGCACCACAGCATAATTACCGTCCTCAATCAGCAGGTCATCACCGGGATTCTGCGTGGGCGACATGTAAGTCTCCTCCAGGTCGGGAGCATCGCCAAAGTCATACTCCGTAGCCTCACGCAGAATACCCTCATAGTCACCCTTGTCGAGCAAACGCTCAAACTCGCGGCAGTCCGACGGCATCTGCAAGTAAGCAAGCGACGAGTAGTAAACAGGCTCATAGCCCTTGCTGGCCACCGCATCACGGTAGGCAACCTGTGTTTCAGCCACCACCGGCATCTTCGCCGCCACACTTTCAGCACGCTCCGCGTCGATTTGCTGCTGAATCTTATCTATGTGCTGACAGATAAAGCCCGAAGATTTCTTCACATCACCAAGCAGCGTCTTGAGGAACTGCGGTGATTCGTGCAGCGAATCGAGCCACGCTTTCAGATAGGGCGCACTGTCTTTTTTCAGATTTTTGGCCATTCCGTAACGCATACACACCAGAGCAGCTGACAACTCGGCAACTAATTCCTCGGTCGCATAAACGTCGGAACCAAAGGTGGTTGGCTTCAATCTGTCGAAGTATTCCTCCGTGCCAAGCGAGTGCGTCATCTCGTGGAAGCAGGTGCCGGCAAACGATTCCCCGTCAGCAAACTGGCGGGGTTCCGGCACTATGATTTCGTTGCGCGAAATTGAAAAGTAGGCATCGTTCCCGTAGGTGGGTTTGATGGGGCAAATCCAGCTCCGGTCGCGTATCATCAGGTCGAGAGGCTCGAAGACAAACCGCCCGCCCTCCGCATCGGGACGTCGCCCCATGCACTCCGCTTCCAACTTGGCATAGAGTTCCGGGCGCACCTCCTTCATGTTGGTCTGCTCGACTGCAAACACCCTGAAGACGTGCTGACGCGGATAGACATTATACTGCTTCTTGTCGTCATCTGAGAGCTTCTTGTAGTCCTCCCACGGAATCTTCTCCTTCGTGTCGCGATTGACACAGGTGAAAGTGGTGAGGAAAATCGGGAAAGACTTCTCGCCCTTTTTCACGAGGATTTTCGGCAAATCCTTCTTCTCGGCGTTCATACGCTGTATGGCGTCGAAGGTGCAGAAACGCGGTATCTTGTAGCCCTCCTTCTCGCAGTGGAGCGTCAGCATAAGCGCGTTCTGCCCGTTGTAAGGCCTTCCCGACGTGTTCTTGGGCCACGAGAGGCTACCCTCGGTGAACCACGGCTGCTGCCAGTTGTCGGAAGAACTTAGAGCCTCGATTTTCTGTATAATCAGGTCGGAAAAGGTGTTCAACGCCTTGTCCTCTGCGCTCATACTCATACCGTCATTGTTGTAGTTCGTCTGTGCCATAGCCTTTACGGATTAGGTGCGACATATTCTTTAAGCGACGAGACACGGCAGCCCAGACCCAGTACATCGTTGTAGAGGTTGATGTCGAGAGTGCCTTCAGCCTCAATACGCACTCCCGTCTTGAGCCAATCGGGAGCGGCAGCATCAAACTGTAGGAAATTCACCCAGGTGTATTCAAAGCTGTCGTTCACCTTCTCAGCCGAGAACGCCGAGAAGCGGAGATAAGGCTTTCCGCGCTTGTCGGAACGCTCCTCGATGCGCTTTCCCACCTTGCCGCGGAACTCCATCGTGCCCGAAACGGCATCATCGGCAGCCACACCGTCGAGCTTCCAGTCATCAGCCTGAATCTGGAATACAAACTCATCGTTGCGGCGGCGTATCAGCATCGCGCCTGAGATTTCCACACGCGAGCCCTTTGTCGGGGCATCGAAAAGCGGCACAAAGCCGTCCTTAATCACATTCACCTTAACGGTCTTGTTGATACCGTTGTCTGCCGGAATCACCAGATCGAGAGCAAATGTGTAAAACGGTTTGCCCTCATAGTTGTTGCGGTTTCTGCCCTCCTCGGACACCGTACCGCGTACGGCTACATTGCATTTAATCATAGCTTTTGAAATTTGAAATTAACATTAAAGTCCATTATCGGTGCATCGACACGTCGCGTGACTGTTGCTGCTCCATGCCCTGCTCAAAGTTCTGCGAAGCCTGTTCAGAGACCACGATGGAGTTCACCATTCCCGCGATGCGCAACTTCTTCGCTTCATTGGTAAGAGCCGAGTTCCCGAGAGTCACCGACAGCCGGCGCATCTCGTCATCAGTGAGGCTGCGATGCACCTGCACCGTGCCGTTGTCGGCATCGAGCACAAAGCGGTTATTGTCGGCAAGAGTCAGCGAGCACTGCTTCATCGAGGGCAGGAAAGGTTTCAGGTCGATGTTGCGTGAGAAAACCATCTCCGAAATCATCTCACGCTGCTCGTCCTCGCTCTTGCGGTCGATATTCACCGCAAGCATCATCAGCATAGAGAACGCCTGGACGATGAAATCCACAATCGGGTCGTTACTGCCCGACAGCCCCACGCCGCTGTCCTCCGAGGAAAGGAGCTTGCGCATCCATTCATCGGGCTTCATCTCTTGCTGTTGCGACTGTTTCGCATCGGAGGCGGCTGCGACTTCGGGCTTTTCTTGATTATTGGTATAATCATTTTGCCTTTGGTTGGCGTTATTGGTAGCCAGAAGTTCCGGCTTATACTTCGCCAGCAAGTCCTTGCCGTTGAACTGCGCCTGAAGTGCCCTGAACGGCACCCTCGACCTCCACAAACAGCTTGAGCGCCGCCTCGCCGAATACATCGGCAAGGAAGACGTCATGATCTACTCCACCGGCTTCGGCGTCAACCTCGGTGTCGTCTCCACCCTCACCGGCCGCGAAGACTACATCCTCTGGGACGAGCAGGACCACGCCTCCATCATCGAAGGCCGACGCCTCTCCTTCTCACAGTCGCTCAAGTACAAGCACAACGACATGGAGTCGCTCGAGAAACAGCTCCAG
>CALZFJ010000195.1 GCA_945645715.1 uncultured Prevotellaceae bacterium
TCTCGGCAAGTTTCTCGCCGCCTTTGTCCTTGCGGAAACCGTTGCGGCCGCGGCTCACGCCGGCTGCTTGAATGGCAAGGATAAGGTCGTCGTTATTCTGTCGGTTGAAGAAAGGCATAAGGCGTTGCTTGCCGGCAAAACCTTGGTTGATGAGCAGATATTTATCCTACAGCTGTCGTGGACGACAAAACGGTTTATGTTTGCTGTGGCATTGTTACTGCTCGATATGGTTGGCTGGGGGTTTTTAGGCTGGTGGTGAAGAGCTGCTGCCAGTGTTCCACGGTGCGTTTGGCTTTGCTGAAGGCGGGGCTGAGAGCAGGCTCTGTGAGGGTCATCTCGGCGATTTCCCCGTAGCGTCGTTGCGGCATGTCGATGCCGTATTTCTGTCCGGCAAAACGCTCTATGGCACGGTGAAACTTGGCATATTTCACCGATTCCTTCAGGCACTTCGACCGCTTCAATGCTTCAAGCAGATAGGCAAGGCTCACCGCCTCCTTGTTTTCTTGCAGAAACCTCCGTATGTCGTCCAAGACACTCTCCACAGCAGCCCCACAGCCTTGGCGAAGCAGGTCGCCCAGCGACGTGTCGGCGGCTTTTAGCCCTCTTTTTGCCGGTGCATTGCGCAAAGCGATCATTACCGATTTCCATATCTCAGGGCAATAGTGCGTTGAGCGTTCCAGCCATGCAGTCTTCGTTGCCGTGCCGATGTAGAGACTCTGCCTCACGGCAAGCTCCGTAATGGCTTCTATCGAGAATAGGGAGTACATGTCGATGCTGCTACTGACGAGTAGATTATCCAGCAAATCGACAAGCACAGCCAAGCCGTCATCAATCATCATGAAATAGTAGATGCTGAAGAGCAGCGAGCTGTTTTTTCCATCGTCCCACGATATGAGACGGTCGAGAATAAGCGGAAGATGCTTTAGCTGAGCCATAACCTCAGCCCGGAACAATCGTGCCACCGGTTTAGCGTCAGCCAGGTTCAGGCTATTGGCAATGCTTCTGAAAACAGCCTTTGCCGATGCTGAAAGACCGTTCCAGCAATAATCGGCGCCTGGCAGCTCAATCACCGTCTTTCCCTCGCACGGCAACTCAAGCAATTCCACATCACCCGAAGCGTGGTCGATGCCAAGATAGAGCCTTTCAGCCTCGGTGTGATGCAGCGTGAACAACGGGAAAGCCGCCACAATCTCGGCAAGCAGGGAGAAATCCCCTGTGGCGAAGGCACTTACCCTGTCCCTGAATGCCTCGTATTCTTCATTGTGTGCCTCATGCCATTCAATCGCAGCATTCCGGCACTCGGTGCTTCTCTCCTCACGTGGCGACAGAAGCTTCATCACATTGATTCCCTGCCTGTTTTCAGCCCGGTCCAGGCTGGGGTAGGGCACTTCATCGCGAAGTTGTGTATTAGTGTTTTTCATTCTGAAAAAAAGATTTAATGTTGTGTGGTTAATTTACGGCTGCCGTGTGCTTCATGCAGTCACTTGGTGGAGCAGCGTTTTCAGCTCATCTTCGCTCAGGCTCATTAACCGGCTCATCAGCTCCTCGCGCGTTGCAGAGTCACATTCATCGGTGTGAAGCAGCTTCAGATTGTTCCTCATGCGCACATCGAGCGAATATCGGGCAATATAGATGTGGGTTATGGCGTGATCAGCCGATGAGTGTCCCATGCTGTCAGAGATATAGTCAATATCAACTCCCGCATTGCGCAGGTTGGTAGCAAAAGAGTGCCTGCACCAAGTCCCCGACGGGCGGATAGATGCGTCCCAGCCGAGAGCCTCATGGCATATTCGGATAACCCTCTTTCGCACATTGGCATTTTCCTGGGTTATAAGCTCATAGCAGCGTTTCTCGCTGTCGGCTCCCGCCAGTATCCCGGGAAACACAAGCCCGTCGCGCTCAGGTCTGGCTGCCACATCATCGAGAATACGCTTCAGCGGTGCTGTCACAGGAATTATCACCTCCGACTTGTCCTGGCTGCGGTCGGCAGTCTTCTGGCGGTTAAACCGCAGTCCCCGACAATCGTTCTGAAAATAGAACGAGTCATATTTCAGCCTCGCCAGGTCGGCAAGATTGCAGCCGTTGCAAAGATACTGCGCGAGGAAAAGACCGAGCGAATAGTGGGCTTTCGCAGTGAATGTGCTGCTCCACTCCTCCGGGTATCGGCGACTGAGGAAAAGGTTGTAGAGTTCGGTCATGCGCTCCACATTGAGGAAGCTCTCGCGTCGCTGTCCGCTTCTCGGGATGCTCACAAGCCCAAGCTCACGCTTGTTGGAGAAAGGATATTCCACATCCTTAAGATACCCCATGCGCACGCACGAGTTCCATACAGCCCGGCAGACCCTCAGATAAATGCTCACAGTGGTGTCACTGATCTTTCCCACCAGCCTGCCGCCTTTCCCGGGTTTCCCGTGCTGCATGCCGTCCTTCCACTTCTGGATTTCAATCTTGGAGATGTGGAACCCCTTGACGACATTCTTCCCGAGAATAAGCTCGAATGACGTCAACGCACACTGGTAGCTGATGCCGGTTGTGTAGCGTCGCCCGTTATCCTCCGTCTTCAGACGCCGGATCGTGTCCTTCCACACACCGACAAAGCTCTGCTCATCATCACACTGCGGAGTGCCTGCGGCTGACACGATATGCGGATTCCCCGTCCGCACCGCTTGGCGCACCATCTCAAAAGTGAGCGTGCCACCCTTGTTCAGCTCCGTAAGCAGTTTTCTGTATTTTTCCTCATACATCGCGCGCAGCTCGCTCTGAATCCTGAAGTTCTGCGACGTGCATCGCTTGGCACGGCAGATATCGGAGAACTGCTTCTCGCTGTACGACCCGCCAACGGCGAGATAGAACACCTTCCGGTCAACCGTGAAACGCAGCGCAACCGGAAATTCCTTACCCTGTTTCCCTTGGGAACGGGTATCGAGCGCCACTGCAACCGTACAGTTGCGCTCCTTAAATAGCCTGAAAGATCTGTCCATTACAACAATAATGAATAACTGTAAAACAAAAAATAAAAAACTATCATTACAGCTATGCAATCTCGACTACTCCTGTCGCTGTCTGGTAACCGGGCTTCTGCTAATCGGTCTCAACCCCTGGAGTGTCTCCCATGATAAGGTTTCATTAAAGCGGATCTTGACTGCCGCTTCCCTCTCATTCCGATCCACAAGATACACCGCCATGCGGCGGCATACGAAAAAATAGAATCCACCGGCATTAATCAGTCATAACGTATCCATAGAATTTCACTACATACCGTGATGTTCCTTATGTCGGTTAAATGTGCCGCAAAATTAACATGCCATTTTTATCTGTGCAATAAAAAATCCGGCAAAATCTGATTATTTAACATATTAAAACACAGTAAACTAAGCACTGATTATCCTTTCCTTTCATTTGCTTTCATCTGCGTATTATCGCAACAATCCATGGCAACCGATCGACAAAAAATGGTAAATATCCGAACAGCAAAAAATACCGGAACCTAACATCTCAATGAAAACCAATTGAAAAACAACCGAGTCAATTATAGAAATTCCGCAACACTCCATAAGACTCACAAAAACCTCAACCCTTTGCCTCACACCACAATAACCCATCACAAATACTCATAACCCATTGATTTTCGGGGGCTTACAAGCAGAGGGTCGGCGGTTCGAATCCGTCAGCGCCCACCCAAGTAAAGAAAGAGCAACTCCATTGATAATCGCTTGATAATCAATGGAGTTTTTCTTTAAAATCCCCCCTGCAAAGACGATTTAGCCATTGATTCAGCTCTTAAAAAAAAAGGAGTTGCGTGGCGTTTTCTGATTCATTTTGGCGCATTATGGCGCAAATGACTCGCAAGTTGCGAGTCAAATTCCGCCCACTTGCGAGTCAATGAGCCGAAGTGAATGTTAAATAATGCTAACGCTCCGAAGGAGACATAAAACATGGCTACAACAAAGCTTTATCTTGACACTCGCGGCTCTGCCGGAGAAAACGGCTCGGTTAAGGTCGTCATCAGCCACAACCGCAAAAGTGCGTATATGAACCTTGGACTGAAGGCTCCTATCGCAAAATGGGACGCTCAGCACCTTTGCGTCACCGGCAGCGAGAACCGCAGCCTTCAACTTCTCATATCGAAGAAGAAGTGCGAAATTGACCAAATCCTTTTCCAACTGATGAATGACGGAGTGCCTTCGGGCATCACCGCGCTGCAACTGCGTGATATGATAAATGAACGGCTCAACTCGGCGGCAGTCACCGTGGAGAATCCCGTACCGCAGAAGCCGTCGTTCATGGAATCGTTCCGTAAATTCATCGACTCACGTCCAACCGCCGGCACAAAGGCTATCTACGCCGACACCTACAAGAAAGTGCTGAAGTTCGCCGTAAATCCCGGAAGTCTCACTTTTGAGGATATCGACGTGAACTGGCTGCGTGAATTCGACAGTTACCTGTCGCTCACAATGAAGTCTGAAAACAGCAAAAGCATTCATTTCAGGAACCTGAGGGCAGTGTTCAATGCTGCGATCACCGATGAAATCACAGAGGCGTATCCTTTCCGCAGATTCAAGATCAAGTCGCAGGAAACGGAAAAGCGGTCGCTGAAAGATTCAGGAAATGCACACCAAGCAGCAACAATGGATGACCGCACAGATGCAGACGCATATCCGTGAGGTCAATTCAATGTTTG
>CALZFJ010000196.1 GCA_945645715.1 uncultured Prevotellaceae bacterium
ACTCGCCGCTATAGGCACAGTAATCGCGAAGGCCCGAAGCCGGAGTGAAACGGAGCGAAGTGCCATCGGTGGCACCTTCGGCAGCTATTGCCGGATTTGCAGGGTTAGTCACATCGATTACCACAGTCGATGCCGAGGCATTGCTTAGCTTGAGCATCACATTGTTGCTGCCATTGTAGCTGAAGGGGAAATCGGCGCCGGTGATTGCAAGGCTGCGCTCATAGTTCACGGTGATATAGTCGAGACGTGCCATTTGCAGCACAGTACCTGAGTTGCTGAAGGTGATAGTCCACTCAAGTTTGTCGCCATCTACAGCCACGCTCTTCACCGTGTTGGTGAGCTTGCAGTGGGTGTAGCTGTCGGAGCTTGAAATGGCTGCAATCTTATCGGCCGAACCCGCTTCAACCTGTGCGCCGTTGCACTTGAATGTGAGCGATGACGCAACTGAGCCAATCGCCTTGGCTGCAAACGAGGTGAGCACCTTCACATCACTGCCGGCTACATGCCCGGGAATGGAGAACTTAAACGTCTGTGTGCTCGAGAAACGGAAATCCTCACCAAGGAAGTAGTTTCCGGTAGAGCCAGGAGAGTAAGTCTCCACTTCGTGGAATAAACGCTCGGTAAACGATGTGATTTCTCTGCCCGAAGATGCTAATGGGGTTTCCAGCTTGGGCATTTCGAGCGGCTCTATGTCGTCGCGGTCGGTCAGCAGATAATATCCGGCGGTGGAGTAGGGGTGCTGCACTTGCACGAAGTCCATTTCATTGTTCTTGGTGCTGCTCCAGGTGGTAGGACCTTGAGCATAGAACACTATGCGGTCGCTCAGCCTGAGTGTGGCGAGCTGAGGCAGGTCGTCGAGCTGCTTGCCGTCGAGCAGAGTGCTGATGGGTGCACCTCCATAGCCGAAAACCTTCACCTTCGCTGAAGCCCCAGCTCTGCGCCGTGGATTTTGAGATAGCATAAAGTCCGCTATCGGTCACCTTAATCTTCACCCACCGCCCCGAGGCGAGCCGCGACTCAGTGGCGTAGGCTTCGGCACTCAGTGCACCTGCCGAGAGTGGCAGCAGCATGGCAGCCACCGCAGCAAGGGTGAGGGTGATGATATGTAGTTTCTTCGTAAGTTTCATCATTTCAGTATATATCAATACTATTTTATAACGCATTTCTATCTGTTTTATTATATTTTCCACCCGTGAGAGGCTGATTTTTCGGGAAAAACGAGGGATAATTTGGAATAGTCGGTGGGGTGTTGTATCTTTGTGGGAATTTTTGGAACTGCAGCATTTTCTGCCCCTTTTCGGCTTAGGTTTCAGAGGCTTGGCGAGGCGTGAAATGGTGCATGTGATTGTGATAACGATAATAACTGATAATTTTTAAGAAGATATTTCAAGACTATGGCACTTCAATGTGGTATCGTAGGATTGCCCAATGTGGGCAAATCAACGCTGTTTAACTGTCTGTCGAACGCTAAGGCGCAATCGGCAAATTTCCCTTTTTGCACCATCGAGCCTAATGTGGGCGTGATTACCGTGCCCGATGAGCGACTCAACAAGCTCGCCGAGCTGGTGAATCCACAGAAGATTGTTCCCACCACGGTGGAAATTGTGGATATTGCCGGACTGGTGAAGGGCGCATCGAAGGGTGAAGGCCTCGGAAACAAGTTCCTTGCCAACATTCGCGAGACTGATGCCATCATTCATGTGCTTCGCTGCTTCGACGATGGCAACATCACCCACGTTGATGGCTCTATCGACCCTGTGCGCGACAAGGAGATTATCGACTATGAGCTGCAGATTAAGGACCTGGAGACTATCGAGAGCCGTATCACTCGCGTGCAGAAGCAGGCCACTACCGGTGGCGACAAGGCTGCCAAGCTTCAGCTCGACGTGCTTCTGCGCTTTAAGGAGGCTCTGGAGCAGGGCAAGGCTGCACGCACTGTGACTTTCGACACTAAAGACGAGCTACGTGCCGCCCACGACCTCTTCCTGCTCACCAACAAGCCGGTGCTCTATGTGTGCAACGTAGATGACGACAGTGCTGTGAAGGGCAACAAATATGTGGATCAAGTGCGCGAGGCTGTGAAGGACGAGGGCGCTGAGATTCTGATTGTGGCAGCAAAGACCGAGAGCGAAATTGCTGAATTTGACACCTACGAGGAGCGCCAGATGTTCCTCAACGAGATAGGACTGGAGGAGTCGGGTGTAAATCGCCTCATTCGTGCTGCCTATAAGCTCCTCAATCTTGAGACGTTCCTCACTGCCGGACCGCAGGAGGTGCGTGCATGGACCTACCGCCGTGGCAGCAAGGCTCCCCAGTGTGCCGGAGTGATTCACAGTGACTTCGAGAAAGGCTTTATCCGCGCCGAGGTTATCAAGTATGACGACTACATCAAGTATGGCAGCGAGGCAGCAGTGAAGGAAGCCGGAAAGATGAGCGTGGAAGGCAAAGAATATGTGGTGCAAGATGGCGACATAATGCACTTCCGCTTTAATGTGTGAGGCTGTGTGTGCTTAGCGGCACAGCCCCCGGATATAGCACAGGAGCCGATAGCGGGTTAATCCCGGCTATCGGCTCTTGATGTTTCGTTGAGATTTTGCGGGTGGAATGTTACTCGTCGCTACCGTCGAGCCAGAATAGGTTGTAGAGGTCGCCCATGCGGTTCTTTTCATCTACCTTGATGCGGCTCATGTCGATGTCGGCAAGATAGGGCACCATTGTGTAGATAAGTGTGTCGCCCGGCTTGAGGTATTTCTCAAGGGGTTTCCACAGGGTTTCATACACGGCGGTGTATTCGTAGGCGAAATCAGAGCCTTTCGACGAGATGATGTTGGTGCGGAGCAGATAGTTGTAGGAAACGGCAGGAATCTTGTAGGCAAGCGGTTTCTCCATGCCATAGCGCATGAATAGCACGCGCAGATTGCCCATGCTGTCTTCCTTGCAGATAGCTACTGCCTCGCCCTCGCGGATATCGTAGTCCGACATCACTTCGGCGTCCATAGTCACCATTCCATACTCTATTTTCACGGCAGATGTGCGGTTGAGGTTGCTGCGAATGCCTTTCACAGCCGATTCATACTTGTCGGGCAGTGCGGCGATGAGCTGTTTCACCGTTTTTCCCGAGCCAATCACCTTCAGGGTATAGGAAGTCTTGTTGTCGGTGATCTTGATGATAGAAGCGTTGCGAGCCGACACTTCATCTTTCTCGGTGAGGGTGTTTCCACGCTTGAGAATAAATCCGTTGGCTTTCACCTCACCGTGAATATCGGTGATGCGATAGACTTTGGCAGCCATTGCACTGGTGATTGTGAGCATCACTGCCATAAGTGTGAGGATAAGACGTTGTTTCATAATACGTTGTTTCTGTTTAGTAGTTATGATTTCTGTTTCTTTTTTTGATTAATCCATTTTTGTGCTGCCGACAATGCTCCGGGTACACGTTTTGCCAACTGCTTGATTTTATCTGCCAATATCTGGAGTAGGGTGTAGATGTCGATAGCCCAGGGACAGAAGGCGATGGCGAGCAGGAACCAGCCACAGTCGGAATAGACTGCGCGCTCCATAAAGAGCACGAAGCTCGAAATGAGCAGGCTGAAGAAGAGCGTGTAGGTGGTGGTGCGCACCAAGAAGCCTCCGGCACGCGGGAATCGGCGGCCGTAGAAGATGTTGAGCGAGATGAAGAGTGCAATCATGATGAATCCGAATACCTCCGACGCCCACTTGGCTACCTCCTTGATATAGGCTTCGCGAATCACAGTAGAGGCTGTGTAGGCGTGGATTTTCAGCCCGAGAGTCTGCTCGTCGATTGATGTGCGGTGCACGTCGGCTTGGGTGTCGAGCCCAAGCAGCACAATCGAGCCTGTGAGGGCATCGCTCCAGTCGGGAATCTCTTCGTAGGAGATGGTGAGATACTCAACAATGAAATTGATGTATTCCCGGCTCGACTTGTGGCTCTTCAGCTTCTCGATAGCCTCGGGATAGACCAGCCTCACTGCCTGCAAGGGCAGGCTGAAGATGGTGTCGTGGGTAAGGGTATCAACGTAGAACGATGTGAAAGAGCGAATCACTGCATTGTCGCGGTCACGGGTGTCGAGATTGGTGTATCCGCGAGTGATGCCAAGTGCTCCGGCATCGGTGAAGAAGCGCGAAGTGTCGTCGAGGCAATCAATCTTGCACGGAAACACCACATTCGTGTTTGCCATGATTGCTTCGCGCAACATATCGTCGATTTCGGGGTCTTTCTCGCCTACGAGGTCGATATCCACCGCAATGGCGGCAGGCTTGCACTCCGACAGCATCATCAGTGTCTGCGCAAGTTCATATCGCGTGCTGCCATGTGGCAGGGTTACCACGGTGATGGAGTTGTCGTAGGGCATGATGCCTTGCGAGTGCTGCAAGTCGCTGTAGATGTCAAACTGATTGATGTCGGCAACGCTTGTGGAAGCAAAAAACGACACACTCAGTGGAATATAGGTGAGGCCACGGGAAAGGCTGATTGTGACAATCGCCACAACCAGCACTTTCAGTATGTCGCTTCTTGAGGGTAGCATCTTCTTTGTAGTTAGGATCTTATTTAATCAATATGAGCTTGGCAGGCTTGCCCATCATTTGAGTCATTGTCTTTCCGGGATCGCCATAGTAGATTGTGGGGTCGCACACAAGGTACTTGGTGTTGCCC
>CALZFJ010000197.1 GCA_945645715.1 uncultured Prevotellaceae bacterium
ACACTATCAGTACGCTTGAGGGGCGCACCAATTACATTGTATCGAAGTTCTGGGACAACTTCAATCTGTCGAAGCACATTGCCGACTCGGCAGCTTACGACAAGGCTTTCCGCGACTATGTGACATTCTTCAAATATGCGCACCGCAACATCGTGTTTTCGTCGATAAAGCAATTCATGAACCGTGCGCAGTCTAATTTGCCCAACTATATCTTGACGATGGATATCGCCGAGAAGGCTCTCTATGCTCCCGGAGCGGAGTTCTGGAGCGATGAGGCATATCTGCCGTTCGCCGAGGCATTTGTGGCATCGAAGAAGGTGAAGGCAGCCAACAAAGTGCGCTATCAGGCGCAAATCAAGAAGATAAAGCAGAACCAGAAGGGAGTGGTTGCTCCTGATTTCACCTATACTATGCCCGACAAGCAGAAGGGAAAGCTAAGCGATGTGAAGGATTGCCCCATTTTGCTCTTCTTCAACGACCCTGATTGCTCCGACTGCTCTATTGCTCGACTTCGATTGAGCACGAATGTGACGCTCAACAGGCTGATTGATGAAGGGCAGATTAAGCTATTGTGCATTATGCCCGAAGGTTACACCCGTGAGTGGGCTGAAGATGCACGCAACTACTCCGACAAGTGGATTGTAGGGGCTTCGGAGGAGGCCGGCGATAACTATGACATTCGCTACTCGCCGAGCTTCTATCTGCTCGATAAGGATCACTCTATAGTGGATAAGAACATCAACCTCGACACGGTGATGAGTATGTTTTAGGTGAGAGGTGAGAGTTTTTTAAAGGTAAGAGGTAAGGGATAAGAGGTAAGAGAGTAGGGGATTTTAATGCTTAGGACGATTTATGGAGAAGAAAAATATTGCGGTATTGATTTCGGGCGGTGTGGATAGCGCTGTGGTGGTGCATCGGCTCATGGAGCAGGGGCATAATCTCACGCTTTTCTACATTCGCATCGGTATGGATAACGGCGAGGGCGACTGCTCGGCTGAGGAGGACATTGAAATGTGCCAATTCATTGCGCGGAAGTATGGCTTGCCCTTTGAGGTGGTGTCGCTCCACGAGGAATACTGGGAGAATGTGATGGAGTATGCTCTGCGCACCGTGAAGGCTGGTCTCACTCCGCACCCCGATATGATGTGCAACAAGATGATAAAGTTCGGCTACTTTGAGCAGCGATGGGGAAAGGATTTCGACCTCACCGCTACCGGGCACTATGCTACCACCGACTTTATCGACGGTCGCAAGTATCTCGCCACGGCAGTTGACCCGGTGAAGGACCAGACCGATTTCCTTGCACAAATCAGCTACGAGCAGCTTCAACACGTAATTTTCCCCATCGGCAATCTGCCCAAGAGCGAGGTGCGCCGCATTGCCATCGACGTGAAGATGCCCAATGCCTACCGCAAGGACAGCCAGGGTATCTGCTTCCTGGGCAAAATCAACTACAACGACTTCATTCGCCGCCATCTGGGCGAGAAGCGTGGCAGCATAATAGAGATCGAGACCGGACGCAAGCTCGGCGAGCACCGTGGTTACTGGTTCCACACCATCGGACAGCGCAAGGGTCTTGGGCTGAGCGGAGGTCCGTGGTATGTGGTGAAGAAGAATGTGAGGGATAATGTGGTGTATGTGAGCAACGGCTACGACAACGAGAAGCAATATGGCAATACGCTTCACCTCGATGAGATGCACTTCATCTCGGGCAATCCGTGGGAGGGAGTGAACACGCCTGTGGAAATCACATTCAAGAACCGTCACATGCCCGAGTTTCTGCGTGGCAAGCTCACGCACCTTGGCGGAATGGAATATGTGATAGAGTCGGAGAAGAAAGTGCAGGGCATAGCTCCGGGTCAGTTTGCAGTGATCTACGACCCGTCTTCACACCTTTGCTACGGCAGTGGCGTAATCACCGGTCAGAAAGTGTGATGTGAGTAAAAACAGAATGTTTCGGTATATAGGTGAAGCACACAGAAAATTAATTTTGGCACTTCACGCTCGATTTGCAATGATATTTTTACTATATTTGCCGTATCGTTGGACTCGGGCGGTTTCCTGAGCAAAATGAAATGAATATTGACTATGAATGAAGATAAAGTGAGACTGAAAGTCTTGGGAATAACATACAGCCAGGTGCAGCAGGGCGCATACGCTTTGGTGCTTGAGCAGGTGGGCGGTCCGTACCGCATACCTGTGGTGGTGGGTGTGTCGGAAGCACAGTCGATTGCGGTGCGTCTGGAGAACATAGTTCCACCACGGCCCATGCCTCACGACATTATGGTGTCGATGTCGCATGGATTTGGCATCAGCCTCGATGAGGTGTTTATCTATAAATTCGACGATGGAGTGTTTCTTTCAGAGCTTCGCTTCAGCAACGACGACCGCAGCATTGCCATCGACTCGCGTACGAGCGATGCTATAGCCCTCTCGCTGCGCACAGGAGCACCCATTTACACCACCCGTGAGATATTGGAGCAGACAGGCTTTATCATTCCCGATGAAGAGATAAAGAAGGACGAGAAAACCGGCGAAGAAGAGCCTGCAGAGATAAGGCTCGACAAACTTGCCGTGGTGGAGCTTGAGAAGATGCTTGCCGGCTGCGTGGAGCGTGAAGAATATGAGCGTGCAGCCGAGATAAAGGCTGTAATCGACCGCAAGCGAGCAAATAAATAGGCGCGTTTTCTTGAAGAAACATAAAAAACCGAAAAATTAACAATTACTTAATAACAACCTAAGAAACAATATCATTAAGATTATGCGAAACTTGAAATTCAGACTTATAGTGATGAACTTCCTGGAATTTGCCGTTTGGGGAGCTTATCTCACTTGCATGGGAGCTTATCTTGCCGGACACGGCATGGGCGGACAAATAGGATATTTCTATGCCGTACAGGGCTTTGTGTCGCTGTTTATGCCTGCATTGGTGGGTATAGTTGCCGACCGCTTCATTCCGGCGCAGAAGGTTTATGGCATTTGCCACTTTATAGCGGGTGCCTTTATGCTGCTTTCGGGCTGGTATGCACTCAGCACCGGCGATGCAGTGCAGTTTGGCACACTGTTTACTCTCTATACAGTCTCTGTGGCATTCTATATGCCGACTATCGGACTTGCCAACTCGGTGGCATTCAGCGCACTTACCAAGGCCGGAATGGACACCGTGAAGGACTTCCCGCCGATTCGCGTGTTTGGCACGGTGGGATTTATCTGCTCGATGCTCTTTGTGGATTTTGCCGGATTCCAGAATAACTACAACCAGTTTCTTGTGTCGGGAGCACTGAGCCTTGTGCTTTGCGCCTACGCATTCACGCTGCCCGACTGCCCGGTGACAAAGGGCGACGGAAAGAGCCGCTCAATGGTAGATGTGCTGGGATTGCGAGCCTTCACACTCTTCAAGGACAAGCGCATGGCGATATTCTTTATCTTCTCGATGCTGCTTGGTGTGTCGCTGCAGATAACAAACGGCTTTGCCAATCCGTTCATACAGAGCTTTGGCGCAGTGGCAGAATATGCCGAGACATTTGCGGTGAAGCACGCCAATGCGCTGATTTCTCTGTCGCAGACGAGTGAGACTCTTTGCATTCTGCTCATTCCATTCTGCATGAAGCGCTTCGGCATCAAGAATGTGATGCTTATAGCTATGGTGGCATGGGTGCTTCGCTTCGGACTGTTCGGGCTTGGCAATCCATCTGACGGTGTGTGGATGTTTGTGCTGTCGATGATAGTGTATGGCGTGGCATTCGACTTCTTCAATGTGTCGGGAGCACTCTATGTAGATCAGGTGACCGATTCGTCGATACGCAGCAGTGCCCAGGGCTTGTTTATGATTATGACTAACGGCATTGGTGCTACCACAGGTACGCTGATTGCTCAGCAAGTGGTGAATCACTTTGTGTATAGCCAGAGTGAAGCGATGGCTCAAGTGGAGGGCTGGAGCACCACTTGGCTCATTTTTGCAAGCTATGCGCTGATAGTGGCAGTGCTCTTTGCTATAATTTTCAAGAACCCGGTGGTGAAGAAGGAGGCTTGAGATATGCACAGGTTTTTTGCACCCGATATTGAGGCAACATTGCAGCTGCCCGAGGAAGAATCGGCTCACGCCGTGCGAGTGCTTCGCATGAGCGAGGGCGATGAGCTTGAGGTGGTAGATGGCAAAGGAGGACTATACCTCTGCCGAATCACCATGGCTCACAGCAAGCATTGCGCTGTGGAGATAGTGGGCAGTGAGCATGAGGTGCATCACTGGGGGCACAGGATTGTGCTTGCTGTGGCTCCCACCAAGAACCTCGACCGCATGGAATGGCTTGCCGAGAAGGTGACGGAGATGGGAATTGACCGCATCATTCCGCTGCGATGCCGCTACTCCGAGCGCAAGGAACTGAAGACTGCAAGGCTGCAGAAGATACTCGTGTCGGCGATGAAGCAGTCGCTAAAAGCTACGCTGCCACAGCTCGATGAAATGACACAGGTGATGGAGGTGATAGGTGCTCCGTTTGAAGGACGACGCTACATTGCCTATTGCGACAAGACAATTCCACGCCGGCTCTTTGCTCAAGAGCCGGTGTGCGACAGCGATGTGATGATAATGATTGGTCCCGAGGGCGATTTCAGCACCGAGGAGATAGAGGCTGCACTTGCGGCAGGTTTTGAGCCGATTTCGCTTGGC